>CAZBOM010000023.1:0-15284 GCA_964493375.1 uncultured Mageeibacillus sp.
ACAAGAGAAGAGACGAAGCAACTTTCCGTGGATGACATACAGCGTCGACTGGTGAAGGCGATGGCGACGGAAGATTACCATTGGCAACTTAGGAGAAAACGCCCTGTCAGATATTTATCATTAAAACCTGCCCAAGGATTGGAGAAGATTTGCCATTGGTGTCCTGCTTGTGATCAACCATTATCGATGAGAAGCGCGAAACGAACGGTGAGTTGTCAATCGTGCGGACAAACTTTCCGCATCGATGCGACAGGCTTTTTCAGTGCTTCGCCGGGTTCAAAACCGTTTTTTGATCATCCGCTTGAATTTGCGCAATGGCAACGTCAACGCACGATGAAAGCACTTGAAGAGGGTCTCGTTCTCTCTGATCGCTGCGAACTGGAATATCGCGAGAATGTCGAAGATGATACGTTGAAACATGAGAAACCTTCTCGTCGAGGAGTCTGTCAACTCGTCGAAGCGGGTGTTGTCTTTACTGATGAAGATGACGGTCATACACTCATGTTCGCGCTTGGCGATACGCCTTCTCTCTATACGTCGCTTGGACACTACATCGATGTTTTGTCAGAAGCAAATGTGTGGCGGTTATACCCTGAATCAGAAGGCTTTACGACGGTTATGACTGATTATACGCGTGTTATCTGGGAGAAGAGAAATGATTTTGCGCGATACTTAGAGACTGAGCAAACGACATGAATATTTGGTTCAGATGAAAAAATATTAACAATCCGTCGCGGGAAGAGCATGTGATTCTTGACGATGCAAGCAAAGATAGTATTCTAAGTATCTTTGGCAACTTCTTTCGCTTTATTGGCATTTATGGTAACCTTTATATACTCAAAAACAACTTTGTGTATAGACCTTTTATGCTGGATAAGTCATAAGGCTTATTTAATATTTATTTCGTCGAGGAGGACAACTTAGTGGCCGATCGCGATTTTCTTGAAGAAATCAAAAAAACAGAGGCGGAAGCATCAAAACGTATCGAGAAAGCGCGTGAAATTGCGCAGATCGAACGGCAACTCGCGCGCCAAGAAGCGAGCGAAAGGATTGAAAACGCGTATAACGAAGCCACTTCTATTCGCCAGAGAACACTCGATGAAGCAGAACGTCAGTACCAGAAACTCGTGTCGGATGATTCTTCAATCACGGTTCTTCCGATAGAATCGCTGGGCGAAGAAGAGCTTTCAGTCGCGGCCGATGAAATAGCGGAAAGGATAGTTTCTCTCCTTGGGCATCGTTAAAATGAGTAAACTGACGATTCTCGGTGTTCACGAGGATCGAGAAAAAGTCTTAGACGCACTCATGCGCTTGGGTGGTGTCGAGATGATTGAGGACAAGCAGAGCGGCGATTCTGTTCGCTCCATGGCGTTTGCGTCAAATCTCGATATGCGCGCCCGTTTGAAGCGCTCAATAGAAGGCCTATCGGCTCGTTACCCGGAAGCCAGACATATGATCGGGAAGAAACTTCTCGTTTCTGAGGAGACTTTTTCTTTGTCGGAAGAAGATGAACATAACGCGCAAGAGCTCCTCAGCCGATATGAAGCGTTGCTCCGAGAGGAAGAGGCGCTCAGTCTTTCTTTGTCTGTTCTCGAAGACCAGAAGTCACAACTTTCGCCTTGGTTGAGCATCCCCCTCGATTTGACCGTACGGAAAACAGATAAGACGACTATTATCTTCGGCGTATTTCGCGATGTCATGGCGTTTGATTCTTTTGAACGCGATATCGCTCGTGATTTACCTTTGGCTTCAGCTTTTATTTTAGAAGAAGAGGTAAAATTCCCCGCGAAAGTGGCCATTGTCACGGTCAACGAGCAGTTGCCGCGCATTCGCGCTCGGCTTGCGGCTGCTGATTTCAATGAAATTCCAAATTTGCCGTTCGTTGGTTCTGCGGCTAAAACGATGGAAAAGATTGAAGATGAGCATGCGAGCAAACAAGAGGAACTCCGGAAAGTTCACGACCAATTAAAAGAAGTCGCCCAAGAGCTTCCTCTGTTGATGACGTTTCATGATTTTCTCCTTGTGCGCTCTGATAGAGCGACGGCCAATGAGAAAATCCATGAGATGAGTTACACCTTCTTTCTCAATGGATGGGTTCCCGAGAGCGATGCGGAGCGCATTGGCAAAACGCTTGCGGAACAATTTGATGTCGCCTATTCGATTACTCCGGCGGAGGAGGGCGAAGAGACTCCGGTCAAGCTAAAGAATAACCGTTTCATCAGCGCTTTCAATGTCGTCCTCGAGATGTATGGGGCGCCCAGTAGTCAAGAATCAGATCCGATGCCGGTCATGGCGCCTTTCTACATGATTTTGTTCGGCATGATGTTGAGTGATGTCGGCTATGGAGCGATGCTCGTTATTATGACGGGGATCATGCTTTTCAAAATGAAAGTGGAAGGCAATATGAGACAGTTGAGCTCCTTGCTGTTTCTCTCCGGTATCGCGTCCATGATTTGGGGGCTCCTGTTTGGTGGATTTTTCGGCGATATGATTACAGCCGTCTCGCAAGGGAAAGCACATTTTCCAACGCTTTGGTTTAATCCGATGTCATCGCCGGTAAAGCTTCTTATGTTTAGCATGATCTTCGGCGTCGTTCATTTGTTTTTCGGTATGGCGCTCAAGATTCGGAATGAAAAGTTAAAGGGTAATCTAATCGGTGGCCTTGGAGAAACAGTGCCGTGGTATCTGATCATCCCGGCGCTTGGACTGATTCTCGGAAAAGGGTCGATCACAAGCGATCCGCAGACGGCTAACTTGCTCGGTGAGATTGGAAAATGGATGGCCATCGCCGGTGTCGCTTTCGCGCTCGTCTTTGCCGGTCACGGGATCAAGAATCCTTTCAAACGACTCCTAAAAGGACTTGGCGCGCTCTATGGGATCACCTCGTGGCTAAGTGATGTCTTGTCTTACTCAAGAATCTTGGCTCTCGTTCTCGCGACAAGTGTTATTGCGACGGTCGTCAATATGCTCGGCATGCTCTTTGGTCCGACTTTCTTGGGCTATATTGCTTTTGCGCTTATCGGTGTGCTGGGGCATACGTTGAATTTAGCGCTCTCGGCGCTCTCTGCTTTTGTCCATACGAGCCGACTCCAATATGTCGAGATGTTCGGCAAGTTTTTCGAAGGTGGAGGTTCATTCTGGAATCCGCTTCGTCGTAAGACGGATTATGTGAAAATAGAAAAAAATACGAGTAGTTCGCTCTCTAAAAGTAAATCTGCGAGAGAAGCGAGCCGCACATGAACGGAGAGATGGCACGAGCTGTCTCTTAACAAGAACTCCGTTTATCGCGGAGAATAAACGAACAGTCAACTGAAAATGTTGACGTATTTGGAGGAAAACAATGTCAAGCATCATTGGACCACTTCTAGTCTATTTGGCAGCGGCGCTCGCCGTTATCCTACCCGGATATGGATCAGCCAAAGTTGTGGGTAAGCTGGGACAAGCGGCAACAGGTATCCTAGCAGAGGATCCCTCTCTGTTTGGACGGTTGATTATCTTGCAAGCGCTGCCCGGCACTCAGGGTATTTATGGCCTTCTCGGATGGTTTATTATCATGAACCAATCAGGGATGATGGCCGGCAATACAGCGATTACGCTTCAACAAGGGTTGTTGTTTCTGCTGGCGTCTCTCCCGATCGCGGCGATTGGCATGATCTCCGCATTCCACCAAGGTAAAGTGGCCGAAGGCGGTATGGCTTTGCTGACGAAACAGCCACAAGCGAGTGGTAACGCCATCGTTCTCGCCGTCATGGTTGAGACATATGCGATTCTCGCTCTTCTCGCGACGATCCTCGGCGCGCTCAGCATTACCGTGTGATCCTGATGATCAACTCTTTTGAAACGGGGTGCTAAAGGTGGAAGGAATCGAGAGAATCAAAAACCACATTCTGGCGGAAGCCGATCGCACCGTTCGAGTTATCGGGGAAGAGACGCGTCAGTTTGTCGAAAAAGAGGCGTTCGAAAGCGACCAACAGAGTTGTCGCATTCTCGATGAGGCGAAAGAACGTGCCGAGCACGAAGCGAAACTGCTCGTGATGCGCGGCGAGAGTGTCGCTGACGCGGAAAGGCGCAAAAGAGATCTCGCAAGTAAGCAGGAGATCGTCGAAGAGGTCATCGGTCGAGCGATTCGAAAGCTCTTGACTCAACCGGTTGAGAAGCGAGTCGAACGATACGCCGGGTGGATCAACACCTTGAACATCGAAAAAGGAGTGATCACTCTCTCTGAAGGTGAAAAGACAGAACTGGGTGAGGCACTCCTTAAGGCTCTTCCTGAAGGACAGTTTTCGATTGCGGAAAAAGCAGGTGATTTCAAGGGTGGTTTTACGGTTGCGCACGGGCGTATGCAAGACAACTTGACATACGACCTTATCGTGCGTGATCATCGCCCCGAACTTGCCAGGCTCGCTTTTGATAAGCTCGGGAACTTAGGTGTTTCGGAGTGATGTGATGGGCAAAACGGCGCAGCTTCACGATGTCTTAATCCCTGAGATCGAGACGCAACGATTCGGGTCATGGGTGCATGCTTCGGGTCGAATTTGGGTGCTCGAAAAAGATCTTTTTGGGCGGTCCGGTCTTGACCGGCTTTACAGCGCTTCTTCTCTCGATGAAGTGCGCGGATTATTGCTGGAGCACCACTACCCCCAAAAGGAATCAATGCGAGAGACACTACAAGCGGCAAGTGAGATGCTTTTTGAGCTTCTCGATGAGATTGCTCCCGAAGACGGTTATCGCGTCGCACTTTTATTGCCTGCTGACGCGCACAATATTAGAGTGATGTTACGCGAGAGTCTTCGAGGCGAAAAAGCCGGCGACTATCCATCGATGTCGAGACTTGTCGTTTCGCCCTCTTTGATCGATCCTGAGATTTTATGGCGAGCGATTGTCGCACGCGAAAAGGACATTAAACTCCCGCCTTGGGTTGAGTCTATGGTCGAACGCGCCCGTCATGTTTTCGCTGAACAATACGATGCCGTCTCGATTGATCTTTCTGTGGAGCGAGATCTGCATGACATGCTTCGCCTTATCGCGACAAAGCTCCGAAGTGAATGGTTTGAGATGTATATCACCATGACGCGTGACCTAAAAAATCTCGAAACGCTGATAAGGAGCCGATTGCGTCGTGTCAACGAAACACTCTATATCGCGAGTTTGCTGCCTGAAGGATACATCTCGACAGACGATTGGAAATCATTGTTTGACGCGAAAGATAGTGAGATCGTAGACCTGTTAAAAGAAACGCCCTATCGCGACATGATCCCTTATATAGCGTCATATGGAGATCAAGGCGGCGCATCGAAATTCTCGCGTGAAAGCGATCTCATCTTGTACAGACATTTGTCAACAGGCGCAAGCCGTTTGTCGAGTCCGGAGCGCGTGCTTTCATACATCATGGCGCGCAATGTTGAGATTCGCAATGTCAAGATTATGGCGTCAGCGCTTCTCGATGAATTGAGTGATGCAGACTACATTGCGTTGAGACGTGATTTTAAGGCGTAAGAGGGAGTATTCGCATGGAACAACGAGTCGGTGTTATCGGAGACTGGGAGAGTATCGCAGGGTTCCGCGCGCTCGGTTTAACGATTGCTGAAGTTTCGACGGCTGAGGAAGCGGATACTGTTCTGAACACGTGGGCAGAGGCGGAGTTCGCCGTCGTTTTTGTAACGGAAACATTAGCGAAAACAATGGGTGATCGTCTCGCTGATTGGCGACTGCGCTATTTACCGGCCGTCATCGTGATCCCTTCCGCTCGCGTTGAACCTTTCTTAGGTCGTCATGAATTAAGGACGGCGATAAGAAAAGCGACAGGTATTGACCTGATCGGTCAGCGAGAAAAGGCAGAGCGAGACCGCCATGCGTGTGAATCGCCCGCCGATTAAATAGATCATACGCGAACGATGGATGTTTAATTGATGTCGCGTTCGATTGACCATAAAGTAAGAGATAGTTATTGACAAGAGGAGTCATCCATGAATAAACATAGTCAGGGTGAAGTCGTAAAAGTTTCCGGTCCGCTCGTCATCGCAAAAGGAATGCGTGACGCGGATATGTTCGACGTGGTCGAAGTATCGGAGAACCGTCTGATCGGTGAAATCATCGAGATGCACGGCGATGAAGCGTCCATTCAAGTCTATGAGGAGACAGCGGGGCTCGGTCCCGGTGAAGTCGTTGTCTCGAGAGGGACGCCGCTTTCTGTTGAACTCGGCCCCGGCTTGATCGGAGAGATCTTCGACGGGATTCAACGACCTCTCGAAACACTTGTTTCGATGGAAGGTGATCACATTACACGCGGAGCATACGCCCCCGCACTCAATCGTGAGAAAGCGTGGGAGTTTAAAGCGACGCGGAAAATCGGCGATCGCGTGACGGGTGGCGATATCATCGGCGTCGTTCAAGAGACAGAGATTCTCGAGCACCGTGTCATGATCCCGCCCAAAAAATCAGGAACGCTCAAAGAGATTCAATCCGGCACGTTCAAAGTGACTGATGTCGTGGCTGTTCTTGAAACAGATCGCGGCGAGCGAGAAGAGATCACACTCGTTCAACGTTGGCCCGTTCGTATCGGGCGACCTTACATCGAAAAGAAATCACCGACAGCCCCGCTCTCTACAGGGCAACGCCCGATCGACACGTTTTTCCCCGTCGCGAAAGGCGGAACGGCCGCGGTTCCCGGTCCTTTTGGAAGCGGGAAGACCGTTATCCAGCACCAGCTCGCTAAGTGGGCGGAAGCCGATGTGGTCGTTTACATCGGTTGCGGTGAACGCGGCAATGAGATGACGGACGTTTTGATGGAATTCCCTGAACTGCTTGATCCGAAGACGGGATACTCTTTGATGAAGCGGACAATTCTTATCGCCAATACGTCTGATATGCCGGTGGCGGCGCGCGAGGCGTCGATCTACACGGGTATCACGATTGCCGAATATTTCCGCGATATGGGTTACTCTGTATCGCTCATGGCTGACTCGACATCGAGATGGGCGGAAGCGCTCCGCGAAATGTCCGGGCGACTGGAAGAAATGCCCGGTGAAGAAGGTTATCCTGCGTATTTGGGATCGAGACTTGCGACATTCTATGAGAGAGCCGGTATTGTCCGTTGTCTCAGCGGTGAGAATGAAGAGCGAATCGGCATTTTGACGGCGATCGGCGCCGTCTCTCCGCCCGGCGGAGACCTCTCCGACCCCGTCGCGCAATCGACACTGCGTATCGTCCAAGTTTTCTGGAGTCTTGACTCTAACTTGGCGTACCGACGTCACTTCCCGGCGATAAACTGGTTGACGAGTTATTCGCTTTATCAGACAAAAATTGACGCTTGGCTCGATGATAATGTCGCTCCCGACTTTAGCGGGCTTCGCCTCGATGCGATGACACTGCTCCAGGAAGAATCGGAACTCGAAGAAATTGTCCGTTTGATCGGGCAAGATGCGCTTTCAGACACCGACAGGTTGAAGCTTGAATCGGCGCGTTCGTTGCGTGAAGACTTCTTGCATCAGAACTCATTCGACGAGATCGACACGTATACATCGATGAACAAACAATACAAGATGCTGTCGCTCGTCATGCATTTTTACTATGAAGCACAAAAAGCGCTCGCGCAGGGTGTCGACTTTGATCGCATTCTCGTGCTACCGATTCGCGATGAGATCGCGCGTTTCAAATACATCCCCGAACAAGAAGTAGATCGCTGGTATACCCTTCGAAGCGAACAACTACTTCAGGAATTAAGTGAGTTATCCGATTAAGAACGGAGACAAATATGGCTAGAGAATACAGAACAATCGAAGAAGTCACCGGTCCTCTGATGCTCGTCAGGGGCGTCGAGAATGTCAAATACGATGAGCTCGGCGAGATTGAGTTGGCCGACGGTCAAATCCGCAATTGCAAAGTGCTTGAAATCGAAGGGACCGACGCGCTCGTGCAGTTGTTTGAGAGCTCGATCGGATTGAATATTGAGAAGAGTACGGTCCGTTTTCTTGGACGCGGACTGGAGCTCGCCGTCTCGCGCGATATGCTCGGCCGTGTTTTCGATGGGATGGGTCGACCGAACGACGGTGGACTCGACATCATTCCTGACGCGATGCGCGATATCAACGGATTGCCGATCAACCCGGCCGCTCGTGACTACCCGAATGAGTTTATTCAGACAGGTGTCTCGGCGATCGACGGCTTGAATACACTCGTCCGTGGGCAGAAGTTGCCCATTTTCTCGGGTTCAGGCTTACCGCACGCGCAATTGGCCGCGCAGATAGCCCGCCAAGCCGAAGTTCTAAACAGCGAGGAGCAGTTCGCCGTTGTCTTTGCCGCGATGGGAATCACCTTCGAAGAAGCCGACTTCTTTATCACCGATTTTAGAAGAACGGGCGCGATCGATCGAGCCGTCATGTTTATTAATTTGGCTGATGATCCGGCGATTGAGCGCATCTCGACACCGCGTATGGCATTGACAGCCGCGGAATATTTGGCTTTCGATCTCGATATGCACGTCCTCGTTTTGATGACTGACATCACGTATTATGCGGAGGCATTGCGCGAAGTATCAGCCGCGCGTAAAGAAGTTCCGGGGCGACGCGGTTATCCCGGTTATCTTTATACCGACCTCGCGAGCATTTATGAGCGCGCCGGACGAATCAAGGATAAAAAGGGATCGATCACGTTTGTGCCGATCTTAACGATGCCGGACGATGATAAGACGCACCCCATCCCTGACTTGACAGGATATATCACGGAAGGGCAGGTTATTCTGTCTCGCGATCTCTATCGACGCGGTATTCAACCGCCGATCGATGTTCTGCCTTCGCTTTCGCGTCTAAAAGATAAAGGTATCGGAGTCGGAAAAACACGTGCCGATCACGCCGACACGATGAACCAACTATTTGCGGCGTATTCGCGCGGAAAAGACGCGCGCGATTTGCAGATCATTCTCGGTGAAGAAGCGTTGAGTGAAATCGATCTCGAGTATTCGAAGTTCTCTGTCGCGTTTGAAGGAGACTATGTGTCGCAAGGGTTTGATACGAACCGCTCGATTGAAGAGACACTCGGCATCGGGTGGAAACTCCTTTCGATGTTACCGGCGAATGAATTGAAACGTATTCACCAAGAGTATATTGATGAATACTACGAAGGCGGCGAAGGCGATGAAGTCGACGACGAAGAGGAGGCTTGCGATTAATGGCTGTGATGCGCGTCAATCCGAATCGAATGGAGTTGCTGCGTTTACGCGGTCAGCTTCGTATTGCGAGGCGCGGCCACAAGCTTCTCAAAGATAAGCGCGATGAATTGATGCGCCAGTTTTTGGCACTCGTCCTTGAGGTCGATAAGATGCGCCTGAAGGTTGAAGCGCTGATTGAGCGGTCACATAGAGAGATGTTGCTCGCTCGTGCCGTCATCGGAGATGAGACGGTCAACGCCGCGTTGATGACTGAAGGGTCTGGTGAGATTACCGTCTCTGTCGGTCGTGAGAACACGATGAGCGTCCGAACGCCTGTTTTTCAAGCTCCCGAGGAGATTGCCGATGTTTCAAAGAGAAGCCTTCCTTATGGGATGACGGTGGCGTCGGGAGAACTCGACCAACCGATCGATACACTCGCCGAGGCGTTGCCGCTCCTGATGGAACTTGCGACGTATGAGCATAAATCGAGCTTGATGGCCGCTGAGATTGAACGGACAAGGCGTCGCGTCAACTCGCTTGAATACGTTATGATCCCCAATCTAGAAGAAACGATTCGCTCCATTACGATGAAGATGGAAGAGAATGAGCGCGGCAATCTGACAAGGCTGATGAAAGTCAAAGACATGATCGTTGAGCAAGAATTCGAGAAACGCCAAGCGCAAGCTGAGGAGCGTCGTCGTCAATACACTTAATCGGAAACGAGGCGTGCCATTGACATCTAATCCAACGAATCAAACTTGTCATCAAAGCACCGATCGCGACAAACTGTTAGGCGAATCACCTATCGGTCGTTTGATGTGGCGACTCGCGATCCCGAGTGTGCTCGCGCAAGTTATCAATATTCTCTATAATATAGTCGACCGTATCTACGTCGGACATATCCCTGAAATTGGAAAAATCGCGCTGACAGGGCTTGGTGTCAGTGCGCCGCTTATTCTCATCATCGCGGCATTCAGCGCGCTTATTTCCGGTGGAGCCGCTCCGCTCGCCGCCATTTCTCTCGGAGAGAAAAACAAAGAGGAAGGGGAACGATACCTTGGCAATAGTGTGATGTTGCTCGGCGTTCTTACGATTATCTTGATGATCGCGGGATATTTGTTCATGACACCTATCTTGAGGATCTTCGGGGCGAGCGATTTAACACTTCCTTTCGCTCAGAGTTACACATCGCTTTATTTGATCGGAACACCTTTCGTCATGTTCGCGCTCGGATTGAATTCCTTTATCTCCTGCCAAGGAGAAGCGAAGCGGGCGATGATATCCGTTCTCATTGGCGCCATCGCCAACATTATTCTCGATCCGATTTTTATTTTCTTATTTGGGTTGGGAATTCGAGGGGCAGCGCTGGCGACAGTGCTCTCTCAAATGTTAAGCGCGCTCTATGTCATGAACTTTCTCATATCCGAAAAATCGGGTCTTCGTATTAAACGAGAGAATATAAAGTTTTACTTGCCGAGGATTCGCCGCATCCTTTCGTTAGGTGTGTCGTCATTCGTCATGAACGCGACGGAAAGCGCGATTATGATCGTCTTCAATCGCAGTCTTTTGTTTTATGGAGGCGATCTGCACGTCGGCGCGATGACAGTCGGTCAGAGCCTGATGCAGTTAATAGTCGTCCCCCTCGGAGGCTTTACTCACGGCATTCAGCCGATTATTAGCTATAATTTTGGCGCCGAAAACTATGAAAGAGTTGACCGGACGATGAGGCGTTCTGTTTTTGTGACGATGGTCATCTCTATCATGACATGTGTTCCTATGCTGTTAGCACCATCATTCTTCGGAAGCTTCTTTACATCTGATGCGGAACTTCTCGCTTTAATAGGCAAAGTACTGCCCGTTTATGTTGGAGGCATCTGGTTGTTCGGACTACAGATGAGTGCGCAAGGTTTCTTTGTCGGGACGGGCAAAGCTGGGAGATCTCTTTTTCTCGCCCTGTTTAGAAAAGTTATCCTTCTCATTCCACTCGCACTCATTCTTCCTAATTTCATGGGCGTCATCGGAGTTTACTGGGCTGAACCCATTGCCGATTTTACCTCCGCGTCGACAGCAGGTGTCTTGCTTTATCTCGCTCTAAGACAGATGAAAAGAGAACCCCGCAAGGTCCCGTTATCTAAGTGATTGCAGAAAATCGTATATACAACAACTGCATATTCAAGATTGATTTGCAGAAAAAACGCCCTTCAATACTTGCCGATCTCGATATGCATTAGTATACTGGGTATGTATATGAGCATTCCGTGAGGGGGTAATGCGGAATGTCTTTTTTTTGATGCCCCCGTGTGCTTTTTTTGCCAAATGGAGGTATTTGTGATTAAGCCATCGGGAATCCAGATCTTTTCAGAAATAGGGCGGATCAAGCGCATCATGCTCCACCGTCCCGGAGGCGAGTTAGATAATCTGACACCGCCAAACATGAACAGACTTTTGTTCGATGAAATTCCGGACAGTCTTGTCGCTGCGCGTGAGCACGACATGTTTGCAGATGTGCTTCGCAAGATGGGAGCAGACGTTGTCTATGTGGCGGATTTGCTTGCCGACGTGTTAGCGGATTTGAGTGTTCGTCGCGCTTTTTTGCAGGAATTTTTGCAAGAGGCGAATGTCTATAAAAGCCAACTTGATGAGATTCTTGAATATCTTTTTTCGATAGAAGATGCAAATGAGATCGTATCGATTGTCATATCAGGTTTGCGACGTGAAGATGTGTCTTTTAACGGCTCGAATCTCGATCTCCTTGATCGCAAGAAGACGCTGTGGTTTGATCCTATCCCGAATCTTTACTATACACGCGATCCGATGACGGCTATAGGAACTAGATTCACAGTCAATTGTATGTGGACGGAGACACGAATGCGCGAGACGCTTCTCATGAAGTATATTACACAGTTTCATCCTTATTTTAAGGGTTGTGACGCTCTGTATCAGCGCAGTGAAAACGCGACAATTGAAGGTGGCGATATCCTAGTCCTTTCGCCAACGGTACTCGCTATCGGCATATCGCAGCGGACGGAAACAGCCGCTGTGAAGACATTGGCGGAACGTATTCTTAACAGTGACATGGGCTTCGAGCATATTCTTGTGTTCTTCATTCCCGAAAAACGCGCGTTCATGCATCTCGATACAGTCTTCACGATGGTCGATCGCGATATCTTTACGATCCATCCCGAGATTGAGGGACCATTAGAGATCTATGACATCTCAAAAGACAAATCGGGCGTTCTACGCATCGCCAACAGGGGCGGGCATTTGAAAGATGTTTTGAAAAAATGCCTCAACTTGACGGAAGTCGAGCTGATCCGATGTGGCGGGACGAGCGTGATCGATGCGCAACGAGAACAATGGAATGATGGCTCAAACACACTCGCCGTCGCGCCGGGAGAAGTGATTGTCTATGAGCGAAATCGTGTGACAAATCGCTTGTTGAGAGAAGCCGGCGTGACACTACATGAGATCCCTGCGTCGGAATTGTCTCGCGGTCGCGGTGGCCCTCGTTGCATGTCGATGCCACTGTGGCGTGAACCGATCAATTGATCCATTGTTCAATCGATTTATCGTTTGTTCATTTGCCCTGAACGGGCTAGTATAGATGGGACAATAAACTTTACAAGGAGAATATTTATGGCCGTTAACCTGAAGGGCAGACATTTCCTCACATTAAAAGATTTCACACCTGATGAAATCATGTATCTTCTCGATCTCGCGTCGGAACTGAAAACGAAAAAGCGTCTAGGCATTCTCGGTGATTCGCTTCGCGGGAAGAATGTCGTACTTCTTTTCGAAAAAACATCGACGAGAACGCGGTGTGCTTTTGAAGTTGCCGCGATGGATGAAGGCGCCGGCGTCACTTTCCTAGGATCCGGCGACTCGCAGATGAATAAGAAAGAATCGATTGAAGATACGGCCAAAGTGCTCGGACGTTTTTATGACGGGATCGAGTTCCGCGGGTTCAAGCAAGAGACCGTCGAACAATTAGCGAAACATGCCGGTGTGCCCCTCTGGAACGGTTTGACAGACACGTACCACCCCACGCAAGTGTTGGCCGATATGATGACGATTCGTGAGTTTGTCCACAAACCTTTACACGAAGTCAAGTTTGTTTACGCCGGCGACGCCAGAAATAATATGGGTAATTCGCTGATGATCGGATGCGCAAAGCTAGGCATGGATTTTGTCGCGTTAGCTCCAAAAGAGCTGTGGCCGGATGAGGCTCTTGTCGCGGAAATGAAGGAACTCGCGAAGGAGACAGGCGGTTCGATCACTTGCTCAGAGGATCTTGAGGCTGTCGAAGGTGCCGACGTTATTTATACGGACGTGTGGGTTTCTATGGGAGAAGAAGCGTTCTTCGAGGAGCGCATCAGACTCCTTAAAGATTACCAAGTCAACGGCGAGATGCTGCGTAGGACAGGGAATGACCAAGTCGTCTTCCTCCATTGTTTACCGGCTTTCCACGATTTGAACACGACAATCGGTCGTCAGGTACATGAAGAATATGGCTTGGACGCGATGGAGGTGACGGACGAAGTCTTCCTCAGCAAACACTCGCGCGTTTTCGATCAAGCGGAGAATCGGCTCCATACGATCAAAGCCGTGATGGTGGCGACGATCGGCCGATAATCTAAATTAGTATGACAAGAATGGGCGCAACAGCGCCCATTCGTATAGAATAGATGTATTACTTCATTACCATTTCGGAGGTTTATTAAGAATGAAAAAAAGAATAGTCGTTGCATTGGGCGGAAACGCTCTTGGCAACACACCTGAAGAACAACGTGAGCTCGTTCGCCAGACGGCAAAACCGATCGCTGATCTGATCGAAGATGGACACGATGTTGTGATCGCGCATGGAAACGGCCCGCAAGTCGGGATGATTAACGTCGCATTTAGCAGTGGTCAAGTTCCGCGCATGCCTTTCCCTGAATGTGGAGCGATGAGCCAAGGCTATATCGGGTTCCATTTGCAAAATGCGTTGCGTGAGGAACTGCTTTCTCGCGGTATCGATCGCCCCGTCGCGACGATCGTCACGCAAGTGGTGGTCGACAAGAATGACCCGGCGTTTATTGATCCTACGAAGCCGATCGGCTCGTTTTATAGCAAAGAAGAGGCGGACAAGATCGCCGCGGAGACAGGCTACATCATGAAAGAAGATGCCGGTCGCGGATATCGCCGAGTCGTCGCGTCGCCGAAACCTGTTGAGGTTGTTGAAAATAAAACAGTCGAAGCGCTGATCAAGGACGGACAGATCGTTATCACCGTCGGTGGCGGCGGAATTCCCGTGATCAAAGAAGGCCATGTTCTCGAAGGCGTCGCCGCTGTGATCGATAAAGATTTTGCTTCCGGTGTCCTCGCTGAAATGATCGACGCTGACTTCTTGATTATTTTGACGGCGGTCGAAAAAATCGCGCTCAATTACGGAAAATACAATGAGACATGGTTGGACAAAGTGACTGTCGCCGAAATGGAACAGTACATGACGGAAGGCCACTTCGCGCCTGGATCGATGCTCCCGAAAGTTCAAGCGAGCGTCAATTTTGCTAAATCAGGCAAAGGGCGTACAGCGCTTGTGACCTCATTGGAAAAAGCCAGTGACGGCATCAAAGGCGAGACAGGAACACATATCAGCTTGTAAAACGAATCATACCAATCGGGCGGAGATCGCCGGCTGGGAGGAGGGGAATAATGAGAGACATCAGAGTGGCTCTGTGGGGCTTTGGCGCCATGGGCAGCGGTATAGGCAAGATGATCGCCTCGAAAGAAGGGATGGTCATCTCGGGCGTTTGCGACAAGTGGGACCGTCTCATCGGGCAAGAAGTCTATTCGTATCTCGGTATAGAGCGCGGTGATCGCGAACCTGTTTATATTACAGAAAACGAAGAGGAAATCGTCAGGCGCGATCTTTGTGACATCGTGATTTTGGCGACTGATTCATTTGTTGAAGCCCAGTACGACAAAATGATGTTCTGCTTAGACAGAGGCGTACACGTTATCTCGACCGCGGAAGAGATGGCGTGGCCTTGGGCGCAGAATGAAGAGCTCGCTGACAAAATTGACGCGCTCGCGAGAATGCGCGGCGTATCCATTCTCGGTACCGGCATCAATCCGGGGTTTGTTCTCGACTATCTCA
>CAZBOM010000024.1:0-9850 GCA_964493375.1 uncultured Mageeibacillus sp.
AGAATGTTGATCAACGATTCGTGGACGATCTTGACCACTTGTTGGCCGGGTGTCAAGCTTTCCATGACATCGGCGCCTTTCGCCTTCTCCTTAATCTCGTCCGTCAGATCTTTGACAACCTGGTAGTTGACATCCGCCTCGAGAAGCGCGAGTCGAATCTCGCGCATCATGTCCTTGATGTCTTTCTCCGTCACACGGCTCTTCCCGCGCATCGCGTCGGCGATGTGACTGAGTCTTGAACTTAAACTCTCAAAAAGGGCCATGTCAGCTCCTCTCGTTTTCTATTAAACCGAGCATCACCGCTATATCATCCAGCGCATGCATCGTCTTCTCTGTATCACCGCTTTTGAGCAAGTCTCGCGCGTTCTGCAAATACTGCGACATCGCTTGTTCACGGCGTGCCAACTTGAGTTTGCTTTCCAGCTCTTCTAACTTTGTCGTCCCACGTCGAACTTGCTCATGAACACCTTGGCGTGTCAATCCCGTTAAATCGGCAATCTCCGCCAACGACAAATCGTCGGCAAAAAAATATGTCATGACTTGTAATTGCCGTTCACTTAGAAGTTCACCGTAATAATCAAGCCAAAGACAAATGTCGGTATGAGTCGCCTTCTCTAACTGCTCATTCGGATTTTTCATGAAACGATTATATAGAGAGATATATGAAGTGTCAAGCGATTTAGTTGACACCCTGTAATAAAGCCGGTTTATTGTTGAGCAAACCGGCTTTGAGTTAATAATAAATTCTCAAAAGCGATCAACTCTCAGGTAAAAGGGCTTTCAAGAATAGCTCTCGATCGAAATCTTGGAGATCGTCGGCACCTTCCCCGAGCCCCGCCAGCGCGATGGGAAGTACCGTCTCACGAGCGACGGCGATCGCCACGCCGCCTTTGGCGTTTCCATCGAGTTTAGTGATCGCGAGGCCAGTCACCGACGTCGCCTCGTTAAAAGCGCGCGCTTGAATAATCCCGTTCTGTCCTGTCGTCGCATCGATGACCAAGAGCGTTTCAACTTTGGCATCGGCCGCTTCACGCTCAATAACACGCCTGATCTTCGAGAGTTCATCCATTAAATTTTTCTTCGTATGCAGGCGACCGGCCGTATCAATAATGAGCAATTCTGTCCCGCGCGCTTTAGCGGCTTGAATCGCGTCGAAGACCACAGCGGCGGGATCCGATCCCATTGCGTGAGCGATCACCGTTGTCTGCGTGCGTTCTCCCCAGACTTTTAGCTGGTCAATCGCGGCAGCTCTAAAAGTATCGGCCGCGGCCATCATCACGCGGTATTGATCGCGTTTTGCACGCTGCGCGAGTTTTGCCGATGTCGTCGTTTTTCCCGTTCCGTTGACGCCGACCATCAAATAGATCGTCAGTTGCCCGCGTTCAAGCGTTAGTTTCTTTTCGTGAAGCATACTCGCCAATTTTTCTGTCAACACTCTGATGACAGTCTCTCGAGACGCATCACCGGTGTTGCGAATATGCTCTCGGATCGCTTCAATCGATTCCGTCGAAGCCGTGATGCCACAGTCGGCCTGGATAAGCGTCATTTCAAGCTCGTCGAGCATATCGTCATCAAAATATCCGAACTCCGCGGCGACTCGATTGATCTGGGCGGTGACAAAATCGCGCGTCTTCGTCAAACCGCGTTTAAAGGTATCAAAAATACTCACACTATTTCTCCTAACATCAAAGCTATCAACAGACGCCAAACGTCAGCGGCACACCGTTCATCAAATATGAAACATCCATGCTAAATGCGCAATCACTCGAAAAGTAACAGCGTCATAGGTTTTGTCAATCACCAAACGACAACGCCGATGAGAGTTTCATGGACAAAACGCGCGAGATGCCGCGCTCTTGCATCGTAACACCATACAAGCGGTCAGACGCTTCCATCGTCCCTTTTCGGTGTGTGACAAGAATGAATTGCATGGACCACGCGTAGCGTCTTACATAGTCCGTAAAGCGCTGAACATTGGCGTCATCGAGCGCCGATTCCACTTCGTCAAAGACACAAAATGGCGCCGGTTTGAGCTTCAAGATCGCAAAAAGCAACGCGATTGCTGTCAAGCTTCGCTCACCACCTGAAAGTAGCGAAAGTCGCTGTAATTTCTTCCCGGGAGGCTGTGCGCGAATCGAAATATCAGCGAGCAGGACATCGTCGTCTCCCTCGAGAATAATATCGGCCTGCCCACCGGAAAATAGCTCAGAGAAAACTTGCGCGAAGTTTTGATTGATGACATGGAACGTCTTATTAAACTGTTCGCGCATCGATTGATCGAGTTTTCGGATAACGGATTCGAGTTCACGACTCGCCTTTTCAATATCATCGCGCTGAGCTGTCATGTACTCAATCCGTTCGTTCAACGCCTCATATTCAGCCACGGCGTTGTGGTTGATGGGACCGAGATTATCAATCTTTCGCTTGAGTTCCGCTCGCTCCGACGTTGCTTTTGAGACAGAGGCGATCTCACACGCTTGCTGTTCAGCTTCAAAGCGTGTCAGCCCGTGTGTTTCCCAAAGTTTATTCAGTTGATCGTCAATCAAATCTCCACTGCGAGATAATTCGGCCGTCTGTCTCTCATTGATCGCGGCAAGCGTCGACACTCTGTCGTTCACGTCCGTCATGACCGTTAACAAACGGCGTTGACGAGTCGTTTCTTCTTCACGTTTTTCCGCCAGCTCGGCAAGTAGTGTTTCGCTCACTTTGTATTGTTCTGTCACTTCTTCTAAAGCGAGTTGATTCTTTTCAAGATCGTCTCTGCAACGGTCGATAAATTTGCTTTGCTCTTCAAGCTCTCGATCAACCGATTTAAGTCGCGTTTCGGCTGCTTCCTTTTCGCCACCTGTTCTCGTTGTCATCGAATCAAAATCAGCAATAGACTCTTCAATAGAATCAATCGTGACTCTTAGATGCGTGACTCTGTCTCGGCATGCATCTCTTTCTGTCGCCTGTTCACGGTTGGCGGCCTCAAACTGTTCGACAAAAGAGGCTAGTTCATCACGTTCATCGACCGTTTCACGTCGTTCGTTTTCGAGCTGACGCATTTCCTCAACAAGCGTATTGCGTCGGCTCTCAATCGCCAGGGCCTCATGTTCCAGATCTTTGTGCTGACGATCAAGTCGCGCGAACGTTTGCTCTTGAGCAGCCAACTCAGCCGTCAACTGCATGTGTTCTCGCTTTGTGTCAGCGAACTTTTCGAGGCAAGATTCTTCATTCGCGGCGGCGTGTTTGAGCGCTTCGGTCGCTTCTTCGAGTGCTGATTTGATTTCAATTGTCTGCTGTTCAAGCGCTCTGACTTGTTTGCCGATTTCGCGGATTCTTGCCGGTCTACCGAGAACGCCCGCCGTCTTCGGTGTGATCCACCCGCCGGTCATGGAGCCACCCCTGTGCACGACATCGCCCGTCTTGGAGACAATCGTGTGGGATCGGTTGGTTGTTTTACTCAACGCGATGGCATCGTCAAGTGATTCGACAATCAGCGTCCTTCCCAAAGAAAACAAGAGCGCCGGTTTTACCTTTTCATCGCTCGTGACAAGTTCGCTCGCTACACCAATAAAGCCTGCGGAGCCTCTTGCTTTGTCTAGTGTTTGACGGTCTATCGATTTTGAGAAAATCGTATCGACAGGTAAAAATGTGACGCGTCCCGCTTTCGAGTCGCGCAACCACTCAATCCACGTTTGAGCCGTATCTGGAGAATCACAGACGACATGGTGTGTTTGAGCTCCGAGGGCAATCTCAATCGCTCGAGAGAGTTCTTCCGGCACCGACAGCAACGATCCCAACGGTCCGAAAACACCTCTCTTCTCTGTATCAGAGACACGCTGCATCTGTTGCATTAATAATTGAACAGGTCGTTGATACCCCTCAAAAGCCGATTCCAAGCGATCGAGTGTTTCGGCTTCGTATTTGAGGCGTTGAATCTCGTTGAGCGTTTTATCAAGCGACTCGTCGATCGCGTCAGCGTCTCGATGGCATTGCTGTGTCTTTTCTTTCGCGTCGCTAGCCTCGCGTTCGGCCGATATAATCATCTCTTCTCGCAACACGACTTCGGCGCGAAGATGATCCGTTTTCGAATTGGCTGTCTCAAGTTCAGATGAAAGATCCTCTAACTCTTTTCTGACATTTTCTTCTCGGACGGAAAGCGCTTGTCCTTCGCCGGCTCTCTCGCGATGCGTCGCCATCAAGGTGAAGGCTCGATCAGAGAGAAGATCGCGTTTTTCCATCGCCTCCACTGAACGCAACAACAACTGGTTGAGCGCTTCTTCCACTTGAGCAAGCGCATCTTGAGCGCTCGCCAATTTCGTTTGTGCTTCCTGTCGCCTTTCAACGAGATCATTGCGCCGCGACACGCGTCCCGTCAGTTCATGGTCAAACGCCATGACTTGCATCGTCAATCGGTTGCGCTCTTCCATCAGTTGTTCGGAGGTTTTTTTAGAAGCTTTTAATTTTTCACGGAAGAGAGCATCGTTTCCATCTATCTTTGTCTTGGTCACCGACAAGCCGTTAAATCGCGACTGCTCTTGCTCAATTTGATTATCCAAAGAATCGACAAGCTCGACGGCGGCCCCGTAAGCCTCGCGAGCTTCCGTTTGCTCTTCTCTCGCTTTTTCGAGGTCGAGTTTCGTGAGCTCCGCGTCATCGGCGCGTTTTGCCTGTTGCATTTCAAGTTGAGCTATCTGACGCAAAATTAAGGCTGTATCGAGTTGTTTGTATCTCGCGGCCAATTCAACATGAGATCGAGCGTCTTCCGCTTGTTTAGCGAGAGGGATCGCGCGATCGTTTAGCTCAAGTAATAAATCATCGGCGCGAACGAGATTTTGCTCACTGCGGTTGAGTTTTCGGAGCGCTTCTTCTTTTCTCGTCCTATACTGAACGATACCGGACGCCTCCTCGAAGATAGCGCGTCGATCTTCCGAGCGACTGCTGAGAATCTCATCGACTCTTCCCTGCCCGATGATTGAGTATCCTTCGAGCCCAATACCTGTATCCATCAACAATTCATTGATGTCGCGAAGGCGACAAGGCGTTTTGTTGATCAAGTACTCACTTTCACCGGAGCGATAATACCGCCTCGTGATGTGAACTGTCTCAAAATCGATCGGGAGTATTCCGTGGGTATTATCGAGCGTTAAAGTGACTTCCGAAAAACTGACGGCGCGTCTTTGAGCGGTGCCGTTGAAAATCACATCTTCCATCCGGCTTCCGCGCAAGGTCTTCGCGCTCTGTTCCCCGAGCACCCAGCGGATCGCGTCCGTGATGTTTGATTTGCCGGCGCCATTCGGACCTACAATAGCCGTAATGCCCTCATGAAAAGCGAGTTCCGTCCTCTCCGGGAAAGACTTAAATCCTTGAATTTCAAGCGACTTCAACATGCTATATTAGTCTTCTTTCCCTTCTTGTCGAATAAAAAACTCGCGTGAGGCATCTTGCTCCGCCGCTTTTTTTGTCCGACCCGTCCCTTTTGTAAACAGTTCGTTGTTGAAAAAAAGGCCGACTTTAAACGTGCGATCATGCACCGGCCCCATTTCTTCCAGAACTTGAAAAGTAGGCGTAACATCGCCTTGCGCTTGCGCCCACTCAAAGAGCTTACTCTTGTGGTCGTATACGAGACGTCCTTCAAGCGCCAGTTTAAAGTAATCATCAAAAAGACTTAAAACAACGTCTTTTGCGGCTTTGTAACCGCCTTCGAAAAAGATAGCTCCCAAGATCGCTTCAACTGAATCAGATAGATTTGAGGGATTGTCGGCGCCTCCCGCAAGCGCTTCTCCATGGCCAAAACGGATATACGCTCCGAGATTAAGATGACGCGCGACGAGTGCGAGCGTCGGCTCGCACACAATGCCGGCTCGTTGTTTTGTCATTTCACCTTCCGGTGTATCAGGCAAAATCACATAGAGATGCTCCGTCACCACGAGTTGCAATACGGCGTCGCCTAAGAATTCAAGTCGCTGATTATCAGACGTCTTTTTTTCCTGCTCATAGGCAAAAGACGAATGTGTCAGCGCGTCAATAAGAAGCTGCTTGTTTCTAAACGAGTAGCCAAGTCGCGTTTCAAGTGTCGTCAGATCAGATATCACAAAAAGTGTGCCGTCTACCGCTTCAGGTCCAAAGGCACGAGTGCTTACAGATTGGCAGCGATAAATTCGACAGCATCACCAACCGTGCGAATACGCTCAGCTTCCTCATCGGGAATCGCAAGATCGAACTCTGCTTCCATCGACATCACGAGTTCAACAATATCGAGTGAGTCGGCATTGAGATCCTCAATAATGTTGGAGGACATCGTCACGGACTCTTCGTCAATACTTAGCTGATCCGATAAAATCGTACGGACTCTCTTTAGAATTTCCTGTTGCGTCATAAATTTCTCCTTAAAATGAAATACAAAATAATATGTGTAATGCTTGTCGACTGTATCTGGCTATAACGATTCAGCAAATAAGTTCTTATTCTTGAGCCAATAATCTAAACCCGATAGCACCGTCAACAAAACCGTCACGGCGACTAATATATCACAAGCATATGTCCAAGGTGTTCCATAACCGAAAAATGGCTGAGTGGAATCAATCCATTGAACGACAATAGGCTCAAACATGAGCACAATCAGCGTTATAATCTGGAACAATGTCTTGATCTTGCCAAACCAGCTCGCCGCGATCACGACGCCGCGATCGACAGCAATCTGACGGATACCGGTGACAATAAACTCACGCGCCGCGATAATGACGATCACGTAAGTTGACACTCTCCCCAGCGCGACAAATGCCATGAAAACAGAAAGGACGAGTAACTTGTCCGCGATCGGATCAAAGAGTTTTCCAAAATTAGAGATAAGCCCTTGCTTTCTGGCGAGCATGCCGTCCAGCATATCGGTCAAAGCCGCGATAATAAAAAGGATGAGCGCGATCGTTCTCCCGGGGGCGGAAAGAATGAATCCGGAGAAAGCCGTATCTTTACCGAAAGGTAGAGGTAGCATAAAAAATAAAATAAACGGAATCATAATGATCCGCGAGATCGTCAATTTATTCGCAATATTCATCGACCGTCACTCCTGTCAAATCATATGGCCCGGCGTCCACAATGCGGACGATAGGTCGGCTGCCGACATTTATCGAAGGTGATGTGACAGCCACATATAAGACGGGGTCTATGTCAGGCGATTCGCCATAACTTCTCCCTTGAAAAAGTATACCACGCTCATCATATCCTTCAAGTAAAACGGGAATCTCTTGCCCTATACGCGACTTGTTACGGGCGAGCGATATTTTCTGCTGAGCTCTCATAATGGCATCTCTTCTCGCCATGGCAATTTTTGATGGAACACGGTCAGGGAGACTCGCCGCTTTTGTCCCCTCTTCGGCGAAAAACACAAAGCAGCCGAGTCGATCAAACTGAATCTTCCTAATAAATGACAGCAATTGTTCAAAATCCTCGTCTGTTTCACCGGGGAATCCCACCATCACCGTCGTTCTTAAAATGATATCGGGCATACGCTCTCTTACTTTCGCGATGCGACTCTCGATGATATCCGATGTCTCTTTTCTTCTCATCTGTTTCAAAATACGATCAGAGGCATGTTGAATCGGAAGGTCGAGATAGTGCGCCACTTTCGCGTTTGTCGCCATCTCATCGATAAGTTCATCGGTCAGCATATCGACATAAAAGTAGAGGCAACGTATCAATTCAACTTCCGGAACTTGTTCCGAAATCGTGCGCAATAATAAAGCGAGAGACGGCTTCTCTTTTAAGTCTAAGCCGTATCTCGTCGTATCTTGAGCGACTAAAATGACTTCTTTGACACCACGAGCTACCAGTCTTTTGCATTCGTCGACAATCGATTGCGGTTCGCGCGAACGTTGGCGTCCACGGATGCTCGGGATCGCGCAGTAACTGCAAGCGTTCGAGCAGCCCTCCGCTATTTTGACGTAGGCGTATGTCCCTTTCAAAGTCGACGGAATTCTCTCACACTCGAGGTGACTCAAATCACCGGGTGGTCCGGGCACCGCGCTTCTGAGATCTTCACCGCGATCAAGCCTTCGCAACACATCAGCAATCTTTATGTATTCGCCTGTGCCGAGCAAAGCGTCAACTTCCGGCATCTCCTTACAAATGTCGACACCGTATCGTTGCGATAAACAACCTGTCACGACGAGATGTTTTGCTCTCCCGGCAGGGTGTTTATAAGTGGCGAGCTCCATGATGGCCTCGATGGCTTCTTCAACGGCCGGTTCAATAAAAGCGCACGTGTTGACAATGAGAAAATCGGCTTTATAAGCATCGCTCTCAAAAACGTATCCCTCTTCTTTTAATAGGGCACTCATGCACTCGGCATCGACCTCATTCTTAGGACATCCGAGCGACAGCAAATGAAATGATTGAGTTGAATTCACGTGTTAAGGTGATTCCTTCCTTCTGCATGATAGTGTTTTATATCGAATAATCGTCGTCAGCGTCTTCCCGTGACGATTTTAGATAGCTCTTGGTGACATCGCGCGCTAATCCCGCGTGGTACCCTCTCCTCGTGAGAAGTTTCATCATGTCAATTTCTAATGACGGATCGGGTGACGGATACATAGACTCACAGAGTTCGAGCGCCGTGCTTCGATCGTCTTCCAGAGAATCAGCCACGTCTTTCGCGACATCCATCTCGATGCCATTTTGTAAGAAAACATACACCATCGCCCGTTTGGAGCGAAGTCGTCTCCCTCTATAGCGACGTGCCACCCGTTGGGCAGCACGTCTGTCGTCAACATAATCGATCGATTTGAGATATTCGATCACTTGCTCCGTCGTCTTCTCATCGACACCCTTTTTTTTCAAATTGTCGCGGACTCTTCCCGACGATTTGGAATGATCGATGCCGATATACGCGACGGCGATTTCTCTCGCGTGATCGAATGTCGGAGAAGACATCACAGGTCTAGTCCGAGAATCGCATCGACGTCTTCTTCAAGGAGATCATCGGCTCCTTTTGTCGGCTTCGATGGAGCCTCTTCGCTCTCATCTGCGACTTCGAGGTAATGCTCTCTGACTTTAGCGTTAATCTCTTCATAGAGTTCCGTGTTTGCTTCATCCTCGAGGAAGGCGCGAACGTTATCGCGTCCCTGACCGAGTCTCGTCTCACCATAGGAGAACCATGAACCACTCTTGTTGATAATACCGGCATCTACGCCCATATCGAGAACACATCCCTCTTGCGAGATACCTTTGCCGTAGAGAATATCGAACTCCGCCTCGCGGAACGGAGGCGCAACCTTATTCTTCACAACTTTCACTCTCGTTCTCGAACCGACCATCTCATCGCCCATCTCGATTCTGCCGATCCGACGCACATCGAGCCTGACACTGGCGTAAAATTTCAGCGCGCGTCCACCCGTTGTCGTCTCGGGACTTCCGAACATGACGCCGATCTTCTCGCGCAATTGGTTAATAAAGATCACCATCGTACGGCTCTTGTTGATGACGGCGGCAAGCTTCCGGAGCGCTTGCGACATCAAACGAGCTTGCAAGCCTACGACGGCATCGCCCATTTCCCCGTCAATCTCAGCGCGCGGAACGAGTGCCGCGACAGAGTCGACGACGACAATATCGACCGCTCCTGAGCGAGCGAGCGCTTCCGCGATCTCGAGGGCTTGTTCACCGTAGTCCGGTTGCGAAACGATCAAATTATCGATATCGACACCGAGATTCTCGGCGTATGTGGGGTCAAGCGAATGCTCCGCGTCGATAAACGCCGCAATCCCACCAAGTTTTTGCACCTCGGCGATACTATGCAATGCGACCGTCGTTTTACCGGAAGCTTCAGGTCCGTAGACTTCAATCACGCGACCACGAGGGAGTCCACCGA
>CAZBOM010000024.1:9860-14673 GCA_964493375.1 uncultured Mageeibacillus sp.
CGACAGCGCGCCTGTCGGGATGGCTTCAACTTCCATCGCTGCCGTATCTCCTAATGTCAAAACAGCGCCTTTCCCAAAATCTTTCTCAATGCGATCGAGTGCCGATTTTAGCGCTGCCTGCCGATCTTTATCGGCGATCGGTTTGACATCTTGTTTTGATTTTGACCTTTTCGACATGTATTTCCTCCTACGAATGCCGTGTTAATACAGATTCCACTTTATCTCGAACATTCAGCCATATGCCTAAAGTTGATCACAATGATTTCGTCATTTAACTGTCCTGAAAAGCAATAGAACTTTTGTTCGCTCTTTTGATACTATTCTATCGAAACGAGTCGCGAACGTCAATCAAATAAATTGTCGGCAACTCCTATTGCGTGCGTTTATCGGCTAATTTCGGCTCCGCTAATTGACGCATCGACCACTAGTTTTTGATCGGTTTCATTTTCAAAAAGCGTCTAATCATGCCCTGCAGGTCAAGTGCCTCTCGGAAGCGAATCGCAATACCTGTCCAATAATAAGTCAAGAAAATAACGATGGCTTTCAATGTATAGACGGCAAGTTGGACCATTTTACTCGTTGTGTTAAACGGGATGGTATTGATGGCGAGAGCCACGATCACGGTCGGCACCGAGCACACCAACAACCGCGCGTAATAGGGAAGCATTCGATAAGGCCTTGCCTCGCGGATATGTACCCGATACAACGTAGCGAGTAAAATGACTGTCAATAGCGAGTTGAGAACGAACGCGATCGGCAAGCCATAAATACCAAAGCCCAACACACTTGTAAAAACGTATGAGAGCAGCGGATTGAGACCCAGCGACACGACGGATGTCACGAGAGATAAGCGCGTGACATGGCGAGCATAAAAAGCCAAATTGACGATTTCGTAAAAGGTGATGATGAGAATGGCCGGAACATATAATCTTAGGAGCATCGCCTCGATCAAAAGATTCTCCGGAGGTATCGCCGCTTTCCACTGGAAAATCGCTTCCACCGTCTCTTCCGCCAACACACCAAACAGAAGGACGAAAGGCATGACATAATAAAGCGCGCGTCTTAAAGAAGACGTGTAGATTTTACGCATGTCTTGATAGTCTCGTTTTGCGTAAGCCGAGGTCAGGATGGGAGACATGACGCTGGCGACAGCGACGGCGAATATACCTTGCGGCAATCGCCACGTCGTTTGCGCGTGTCTTAACGATGTGACGGCACCGGTAAATTGGTTCGCGAAACCCGTTTGAATAATGGCATTCAGTTGAATGACTGTTCCCGAGATAAGTGTCGGGATGGCCAAACGCAGTAACCGTCTGAACCCTTTATCTTGAAGGTCCATGACAGGTTCGTAGTGAATGACCTTTCTCGACATAAAAAGCAAATAAACGAAGTTGATGGCCGCCGCGATGGCGACACCAAACGCCACTTTCGCGGGAGCGCTCGGTGAATCGCCGCCCCAACGCAACATAAAAAAGATACAAACCAAGTTGTAAAGTGTGGTCGTAAAGGCTGTCCTCTGCCAGAGTTTATGGCCTGTTAATATGCCCAAACACATCCCGGCCAAGAATAGAAACACCGTTTGCGGAAATAGTGCTCGCGTCACCATAACAGCACGTCTGATGACCTCGGGATCTTTGTTGGGGTTATAAATACTGATGATTTGGCCGGCGAAAATTTCACCAATCGCGATCGCGATGACGAATGCGAGCAAAAAGACGTTGATAAAAGTGCTTAAACTTCGCCACAGGCGTCTTTCATGGCCACGCGTCAAAGCGGCCGATACGGCAGGCGTGACGGCAGCGGCAAAAGTTCCACCCACAAGCAATTGATAAAACAAATCAGGGATCTGAAACCCGATGTAATAAGCGTCTGTATTGATGCCGTAACCGAAAGTCGGCGCGATTAGAATCTCGCGAATAAAGCCTGTAAGTCTTGAAGTCGCCAGTGACAAGATAAGAATGGCTGTCGCCTTAGAAGACGAAAGCACTCTCATTCCACTCTGTTTTGTAGAATTCATAAGCGGCGGATCATTCTTTACACGTTTACTCATCCGTCTATCATACCCTTTCGGAGGAGGTTTAGGGCGGCGGCGACAGATTGCTTCCGTATACGATCTCGATCACTGTGAAACTGAAAGCGCTTCGCCACAGTGCCCTGCGAATGGGCAAGAGCGATAAAGACTGTGCCGACCGGTTTATCCGGTGTTCCGCCGGAAGGACCTGCAATTCCCGTTATAGCAACGCCATAGTCAGCAGACGTCAAGACTCGACAGCGCTCTGCCATGGAGATGGCACAAGCTTCGCTCACCGCTCCATCTGTTTCAATGATACGCGAAGGAACGCCGAGAACATGGATCTTCAAATCGTCACTGTAAGTAACAAAACCTCCGAGAAAAGCGCCGGAAGCACCCGGCAACGTTGTGATGGTAGAAGCGAGTAATCCCGCCGTACAAGATTCCGCGAATGCGCATGTCTCCCCTCTCGCGAGCAACAGATCGAGAGTAACTTCCGCAAGGCTTCGAGATCCGACTTCGAAGACAAACTCTCCGAGTCGCTCCTTGATCGCCTCGACGGTCCGCTCCGTCAAATCTTCTTCGTCACCTTCAATACGTTGCGAAACGCGAAAGACAACCTCCCCGGGATTCGCATAGGGTGCGATCGTCACCTTACCTTGCGTGTCTATCAAATCGCGGATCGCCTGCTCACTTCTCGATTCTCCGATTCCCGTTAATCGAACATAGCGATGGACAAAACGTGACGGACTATGAGACTCAAGCACCGATCTGACATAATGCAAAAACATCGGCTCCATCTCATCCGGCGGTCCGGGAAGCATTAAGATCGCCTTCGTTTTATCTTCATGCTGAAAAAAAGTCAACGATCCGGGCGCCGTCCCGTTATCGTTATGGAAAAAGAGACTGCCCTCCGGAATGAGTGGATACTCTAAAGACGCATATCGCGCGCCCTGAAAACGATCGTCGATTCGATCCCTAATTTCTTTGTTTGATACGAGCGGAATGCCGGCGACGCGCGCCGTCACAACATTCGTAATATCATCTTCTGTCGGGCCGAGCCCGCCCGTTGTGATCACGAGATCGTTTTCTGCGACAGCGGAACGAAGAGCCTTTTCAAGGCGGTCAGCATTGTCACCGACAACGACATGTCGATAGGTTGAGATTCCGATTTCAGAAAGCTGAACAGACAGAAAACGAGCATTTGTGTCAACGATTTGTCCGATCAGGAGCTCTGTGCCGACTGAAATAATCTCTGCAGATCGAAAAACAACACGATCCTCAGAAGTCATCGAATCCGTCACCCCCACCATCGACTCCGCGCATCATCTGTTCATATTGCTCGCGCGTAATCAGTATTTTACGTGGTTTGCTACCCTCATGAGGCCCGACCCAGCCAAGCTCGCTCAATCGGTCAATAAGGCGAGCAGCTCGCGGATATCCGACCGATAATCTCCTTTGGAGCAGAGACACAGCGGCATAATCGGCTTCGATAACGGTTGTCAAAGCGTCCATCAACAACTCATCCTCGCCACAGAGATCACCTTGTTCACCTTCGGCCTTACCGGAGGGGTTTTCCAGCGCTTCCGCGACACTTTTATCATATTGCGGATCGTGGTAGTCCTTGATATAGGAGAGCACCGCCTCTACTTCACTATTTGAGACGAATGACCCCTGTCCGCGAATGGCTTTAATGGAGCCGATGGGGAAGTAGAGCATGTCGCCTTTGCCCAAAAGTTTCTCAGCGCCACCTGAATCGATTATCGTACGAGAGTCGACTTGAGAGGCGACAGCAAACGCGATGCGCGACGGGATGTTCGCTTTAACGACACCTGTGATGACATCGACCGACGGCCTTTGTGTCGCGACAATGACGTGAATACCGACGGCACGCGCTTTTGCCATCAGGCGCGAAATCGCGTCTTCTACCTGATGTTGTGTCACCGCCATCAGGTCAGCCAACTCATCAATGACAATCACAATGCGTGGCATCGGCAATTCATCTTCGTCGGGATCTTGAATTTTGCGAACGATCGCATTATAAGAATCAATATCGCGCACTCTTCGAGCCGCCAACATTTGGTAACGCTTCTCCATTTCGCGGACGGCAAAATTGAGCACTCCGTAGGCTTTCTCCGGATCAGTCACGACGGGGTGCATCAAATGCGGGATGCCGTTGTAGACATTTAATTCGACAATTTTCGGATCGATCATAAGAAAACGAAGATCCTCCGGTGAAGATCGATAGAGCAAACTGATCAGAATAGAGTTGATACAGACTGACTTACCGGAACCTGTCGCGCCGGCGATCAAAATATGCGGCATTTTGGCAAGATCACAGAGAATCACCTCGCCACCCACATCGCGCCCAAGCCCGGCGACAAGCGGTCCTTTCGCCTTCTTAAATTCATCCGACTGGATTATACTTCGCAACAAAACCGGCCGTGTGTTTCTGTTCGGAATTTCAATTCCGATCGCGGCTTTCCCCGGTATCGGCGCTTCGATACGCACGCCCATCGCCGCGAGACTCAACGCGATATCATCGGCGAGATTGACAATACGACTGACCTTAATTCCCGGTCCGGGCGCGAGTTCAAACCGTGTAATCGTCGGTCCCGATGTGTAGTTGACGATACGCGCTTCGACACCAAAGCTATCGAGCGTTTCTTCAAGCTTTCGCCCAAGCTCGCGAATCTCACGAACTTCTTGAGGCGATTTTTTCATGCCTCGGTCTTCTTTAAGAAGCTTCAGAGGCGGTGCTTTGTAGCCAGATAAAAGGCTAATCTGTTGTCTAGGCTTGGC
>CAZBOM010000025.1:0-13015 GCA_964493375.1 uncultured Mageeibacillus sp.
GTCCACCGGCGGCTAAACCGGCTGCCATCGTCACAGCGTGTTGTTCCGCGATACCAACATCCCAAAGACGGTCAGGAAACATCTCAGCAAATGGCAACAATCCTGTCCCCTGCATCATCGCTGCCGTCACGGCGACAACATCGCTATCGATTTTGGCCAGTTCGACCATTGTCTCGCCGAATACGCGCGAAAACGTTTTGCCGTCATTTATGGGAGAAGATTGTCCGTTGAGCATATCAAAAGGAGAAACACCGTGATAACACTCCGGCGCATCTTCGGCAAAAGAATAACCTTTTCCTTTCACCGTGACGACATGCAAAAGCACGGGGCCGCGAACAAGTCTTAACGCGTGGAGATGACGTTCGAGATCTCTTAAATCGTGACCGTCGACAGGACCATAGTAACGAAATCCTAACTGTTCAAAGATAGCGCCGCCTTGACGTCTCCACGCCCTTCCTCGCCTCTTAATCGCAGCGAGCATTTGAATAATCGGTTTTCCCAATAGTGGAATTCGACCGAGCCGCTCCTCCCACGTAGTTTTCAATTTGATATAGCGTTGCGAAGTACGCAAAGTTTCCAGGTGGCGCGCCATACCGCCGACGACGTGATCGATGCACATCTGGTTATCATTCAATATGACAAGAAGATTCTCACCCGATTGTCCCGCATCAGAAAGCGCTTCAAACGCCATACCGCCAGCGATAGAACCATCGCCGATAAACGCGACCGTGCGACTGTTATCGCCCTTTTTATGTTTGGCGCGAGCGATGCCGAGTGCCGCTGAAATCGATGTACTACTATGCCCCGTATTAAAAGAATCATACGGGCTCTCTTCGCGTTTTGGGAATCCCGCCAACCCATCTTTTTTACGTATGGTTGAGAATTGGTCACGGCGATCTGTCAAGATTTTCCAAGCGTAAGACTGGTGGCCGACATCAAATATAACGGAATCTTCAGGGACATTTAGAGTCGACAACATCGCGATGGTCAATTCGATGACACCGAGATTAGGCGCAAGATGCCCACCGTTAGCCGCGACCGTCTCAATAATATAGTCGCGCAATTCTTGTGCTAATTGCTCTTTTTCATCGATCGATAGATGGCGAATCGAAAAGGGACTATTCAAAGATGAAAGCAAAGGGTAAACCTTCAAACTCAGTAGGTCCTTTCCATCAGATGACGCGTCAAATCAGTAAGCTCATTTGTTTTTAATCCACGCTTTTCTAAGCGATCTAAAGATTGAATCGCAGCATCTGAGTGCTCTTGCAAGTACATTTTTGCATTTTCAAGACCGGCGACCGTAACGAATGTTTTTTTATCGTCACGTTCATCTTTATGCCTTGTTTTTCCAAATTGATCACTCAAATCAATTCCATCAAGGATATCATCTCTTATTTGAAAAGCAAGTCCGATATGTTGACCGACTTGGATGAGCTCGTCGAGAGTCTTTTTCGGCGCTCCGCAAATATGAGCGGCAGACTCGATCGCTGTCGCGATTAAGGCTCCCGTCTTTAATCGAGCCATTGTTTCCACATCGTGAATGGTAACATTGGCAGAATCCTTCTTCTCCATGGAGAGATCGAGATCTTGCCCGAGCACCATCCCCTGCCCGCCAGCCGCTTTAGCAACGGCGCTCATCGCGCGAAGATATCCCTTTTTTTTCGATGAAACACATTCGTGAAGCATGGTTTCATACGCTCGGTTTAGCAGAAGATCGCCGGCAATGATGGCGATACCTTCACCGAACACTTTATGACACGATAACTGTCCACGCCTGAAATCATCGTTATCCATCGAAGGTAAATCATCGTGTATCAGAGAATATGTGTGGATCATTTCGATGGCGGCTGCAAAATGATACGCGCCGTCAGGTATTTCGGAACGAAACATCCGACATGTCATGAGGTGTAAGAGTGGGCGAATGCGTTTACCGCCGCCTAAAGCACTGTATCGAGCCGCTTGCCAGACACTGCTTTTCTCAAAACGTTCCGGAGGCGTAAGCAACTCGTCCAGTATCGTCTCTATGAACATCAAGTCATGATCTTGTTCATTGAACATTTGATGTTATACCTCGCTCAAAGGCTCTGTGCGACCGGTCTGATCAACGAGCACTGCCATTTCTTCTTTCATCGCCTTCAGTTTATCGGCGCAAAATGACGATAATGCGATACCTTCGCGAAACAATTCCATCGATTTTTCGAGCGAACCTTCTCCACGCTCTAGAAAAGTAACAATCTCTTCAAGTTTCTTAATCGCGTCTTCGTATGTAAGATTGTCGGGAAGTGTTACATCCTTCATAGTTTTTCCTCCTAATAGTCCTCCGGGAACTAAACTGAATCATCTAACGAATATCAGTTGTATCGCTTGTTGAACGTACAATATGCGCGCCGACATCACCATCTGAAAAAACAATATCGACGGCATCACCTTTTTCAAGGGATCTCGCTGATGTCACCATATCAGAAGACGGGCGTTTGATGACGGCATAACCTCTCGTAAGAACGGCTAAAGGTGATAAGGTGTCAAGCGCTTTTGAGAGTTTTTCAAAGTGCGCGAAACGAGTCATCAAGTGGCGTTGAATCAAAACGAGATGCTTTTCGATAAGCTTTTCATATTGAGATTCTAATTGCGTTACTTTTTTCGGGAACACGCTATTTAGACGCTGTTTCAAAAGCGCGAGTCTCGACTCATGGCGTTCGATAATAGCCACCGGCTTCACAATCACCGGACGAGTGACTAAATGGTGAAGGCGTCTGTCTGCCAGATCGATGTGATTGGTCCACGCCTGTTCAAGCGAAGAAGCTAATTGCTCAATCCTATTGAATAAAGCCTCCTTGAGCGGCACAACGAGTTCCGCCGCCGCGGAAGGTGTGGGCGCTCTCAAATCGGCGACAAAATCGGCAATTGTATAATCTGTTTCATGTCCAACGGCCGAAACAACGGGAATGGTCGACGCCGCAATCGCCCGCGCCACCATCTCCTCATTAAAGGGTTGCAGATCCTCGATTGATCCACCGCCTCTTCCCACGATGATGACATCGCCCAATCGCAATTGATTCGCGCGCGCGATGGCAGAGGCGATCTCCAGTTCTGCGCCAACTCCTTGAACAGCAACCGGTATTAAGACTAACCGCATCCCCGGAAAACGGCGGCGAATGACATGCACCATATCTCGTATCACCGCGCCGGCACCCGAAGTAATGGCCACAATACGATTCGGAATAAAAGGGATCGGCTTTTTCTTTTGCGGATCAAAAAGACCTTCTCGTTGAAGTTGTTCTTTAAGCCTAACAAAACGCGTATAAAGATCGCCGATTCCCTCTTCTTGAACGCCGCTGACGATGAGTTGAAATCGCCCCGTTTTGTCATAGAGATTCGGTTTTGCGAAAAGAACGACGCTCATGCCGTCTGAGAGCGGAATTCTAACGCTCTGGGCAGCGCCTCTAAAGAGCACACAAGAGACAGCGGCTTCACTGTCTTTCAATGTGAAATAAATATGTCCGGAGGGATACTTTTTGAGTCCGGAAATCTCTCCTCGCACGCGAACCTTCGCGAGCAAGGGATCTTTCGTCAGCGTCTCGTTGACAGCTCTGTTCAGTTCTGCCACAGAAAACACATCGGCCATTATGATTCCCCACAACGATCTGATTGACGCATCTCTCCTGCTGATTCGGAGAGATCTACCGTGACGTGTGAATCTTCTTGATTGACACGTGAAGATTCATTTTTCTCGATATTGCCCAACACAGCATTAATGAAAGGGCGAGAATTGTCATCGCCATATTTATCGGCCAAAATGACGGCTTCAGAAATGGCGATTTCCACCGGCACGCTCGTGTCAAAAAGCAATTCTAGAACGGCGATTCTGAGTATGGATAAATCAATGAATGACTGCCTCTCAAGAGTCCATCCTCGAAGATACTTTTCGATGATTTCGTCGAGCTCACGTCTATGCTTTGTTACGTGATCAACTAAAAATTCGAAATAAGCCTTGTCCCCTTCATCTTTAAAAGGGTATTGCGAAAGAAATGCTTCTCTCAGATCCTTGTCGTTCTCATCTCGAACTTCCATTTGATAGAGAAACATGACAGATTTTTCACGTGCGCTATGACGGCTCATGACAAACTCTCCAATTATCGAAACATACCGGGCGGGAATATTTTATCAATTAGTTTCTTTATTGATTCGCGATCACGGAAGTACCGAACACCGACGAAGTATCCGGCTCCCGAAAGAGCCAAGATAAAAAGCAATCTCCAAAACCCGAACAACACCCACAGAAGCGCGACAACAAAACCGATCAGCAATCCGATCAGGCCGGGCGTAAGACCAAATCTCTCTTCACGCCCTTGTTGACGTTGTGGGTCTTGTTTATTCATCTACTATCAGCGCTCCACGCGAGGCGAAATAGCCTCAACTTTGCTGACGCGCACTTCGACATCGCCCACTTCAATACCCGTGTATTTCTCGATATCTTTTTTGACACGCTCTTGGACGCGAGCCATCATCATGGGTATCTCAACGTCCGGAAACGCTTGCACGGTCAATTTGACAGATAGAGCACCGCCTTTACTCGGAGAAACGCGCGCTTTCGCCGTTTTGACACCTGATTGAGAAATCTTCGCCGCGTTAAGCGCAATGTTTTCGATGGCTTCCACACCGATCTCGATATGCCCTATTTCGTTCGATCGAATTCGTGTTTTTCGCAATCTACCCGACATCACGGCAACGATGAGTGCAATGGAAGCGACAATAAAACCGGCTAAACCAATGACGAGAGCCACCGTTCGGCTCGATTGGCGTTGCGCTATATTAACAATCAACGAGACAATGCCTGACAACATGTCCTTGCTCGCCATCATCAAAATGGTGATGAGAAACATGACTGCCAGCAAAAAAGAAAAAACGATTAAAACGAAGCGCACCCAACGATTCATAGGTAATCCTCCAGATTAATTGGTCCACTCAGTTCATCCATATCTGTCTCATCATTGTCTACCACTCGCATCACATGGACATTGACAGCATCGACGTTAAGACCTGTATAACGTTCGACATCTCTTTTGACACGCTCTTGGACGGACCAAGCCACTTCCGGCATGACATACCCAAATAACACATCGAGGTAAACCGTGATAATGACATCATCCGACGCTTCGCCGCGAAAAGAAACGCGAACACCTTGCCCTTCTTGTTCCAAACCAATCGCTTCTTTTAGAGTGGTGATGGCGCCCTTATTTAAAGCGTTGACGCCTTTCGTGTGAAGTGCCGCCTCTGCCGCGTACTGGGCGATAAAGCCCTGCGACATCGTCCGCTCACCTTTAATTGAAAACTGGCGACCTTCACCCTCTAACATTAGGCGCGCTCCAAATAGTCTCCCGTGCGCGTATCGATTCTCACCACTTCATTTTGGCTGATAAAAAGTGGAACCCGAATCACAGCGCCCGTTTCAAGCGTCGCGTTTTTTGTCGCGCTCTGTGCCGTATCACCGCGCACAGCCGGTTCACAGTCAACAATCTCAAGCTCGACGACATTGGGCAGCTCGACGTTAAGAATCTCATTCTCCCAAGATTGCACGCGCACCACCATACCTTCTTTCAAAAAAGGCAACGCGTGTTCAAGTCGATCTTTGCCAATAGGGATCTGATCGTATGTCTCTTGGTCCATGAAATAATACAGATCACCGTCAGCGTAAATATACGACATATCGCGATTGCTCAATGTCGCCTGCGGGTATTTATCCGAGGGGTTAAAACTCGATTGCACAACGCTTCCGCTTTGCAAATTCTTGTATTTAACACGGACAAACGCTGAACCTTTACCCGGCTTGACATGCTGAAACTCTACAACCTGGCAAGGCTGTCCGTCCATAACAAATGTAGTTCCGTTGCGAAAATCTCCCGCACTAATCATATATACCTCCAACGATCTGTAGCTTTATGCTCGATGTTATCGCTATTTTACGGGAAAGAAGCTATATGAGCAACTATGTTGCCTGTAATGCATCGACACTTCTCACAGATGTTACACAAGTGGTAATTTATTGATCAAGTGGTAAAGTATGAATACGCTGAGAGGAAGTCTGAAGTCAACGATGTTCATTTTTCATGGTTCACTTCAACTGTAGTCTCTTGACCTTATGAGCAAGTAGAGTCGCCCCATGAATGAAAGTGCCGTGAACCATCGCAACCAAATAAAAAAAAGTCATTCAATCTCCGAGTGGATTCGCAATCGCTTCTTCCCGGATATGATCGTTTCATCTCCCGATACGATTGACTTTGAAGAGCTACAACGACGCGGATTTCGCGTTGTTCTTCTCGATATCGACAACACCATCGCGCTTCATGGATCGAAAACAGGCGATTCTTTTGCGAAAAATATTGTCGATCGTATCCACGATGCGGGACTTGAGCCCATAATCGTATCAAACGCCAAGATTGAGAGGGCGCGAACATTTGCTGATTCTCTCGGCATATCTTTCATCGCCCATGCGAGAAAACCAAGTATTGATGCCATATGTCGAGAACTTCAATGCCGTTCATGCCCTTGTTGCGACGCCTTGATGGTTGGCGATCAATTGCTGACCGATGTCTGGTCGGCGAAGCGAGCCGGCATACCGATTATTTTTACTCATAAACGTTCTTCAAAAGAACTTATCACCGTTCGCTTGAAGCGACCGATTGAATGGCTGTTAATCGTTCTTGGGGGACGCTCTCGTTGGAATGCCTTGAAAGGAAATGATTATGATCGTCTGTAAATTTGGTGGCTCTTCGCTCTCCGACGCGACACAGATCAAAAAAGCGTGCGCCATCATGCTCGCTGATCCTGAAAGAAAAATTATGGTTGTTTCTGCCCCCGGCATACGTCGAGATGTGATTCCCGATCGCAAATTCACAGATGTACTTCTGTCAATGATGGACGATACGTTTAGCGGGCGAGATTGTATCGAACAAAGAAACTTTATTGCCTCGCGCCTTCAAGGTATTGTGCGTGATCTTGAGCTACCTTCTTCTATTGCGTCTGAGCTTTCTCACGAAATCGACGAGCTCGTCGCCAAACTTGACCCGCAAAAGCGAGCGACGAGAGATGCTTTGCTCGCGATGGGCGAAATTTCGACGGCGCGCCTTGTTACAGCCTATCTAAAAAAGGAAGGCCACGACGTTCGATACTTAGATCCGCGTGAAGCGGGACTGACGCTCACTTACCGATCCGGGATGACAGAAATACTCCCAGAGACATACGATCATCTCGCGCCTCTCGCGCTTACCGATGAGTTGATCGTTTTCCCCGGCTTTTTTGGCATGACACCTCAAGGTGAGACAATTACCTTCTCAAGAGGCGGTTCCGATATTACGGGAGCGATTCTCGCCGCCGCCGTTAACGCTAGGTTGTATGAGAACTGGACCGATCGCGACAATGTTCTCGCCGTTAACCCCGATCTCATTGAAGATGCCGTGCCTCTGACTGAAATGAGTTATCGCGAAATGCGCGAACTCGCTTATATCGGTTTTTCAATTATTCACCCTGAAGCGCTTGAACCAGTCATTCGGCGTGGTATCCCTATCCATATTCGCAACACGAATGAGCCCAATTCTGACGGCACACGTATTATCTCTGAGAGAACTCATATCGATCGTGTGATCACAGGTATCGCCGCCGCCGATCATTTCTGCTCTGTCAATATGCGGCGTGTTTTGATTAACCAAGAGATTGGCATCTTGAGTAAAATACTCAGTGTTTTCGCGGACCTCGGCATCAATGTCCATCATGTTCCCACAGGCATCGATTCCGTCAGTATTGTTGTCAGAGAAGAGCAATTCCCTTTGGATCTGGAGCTTGTGCTCCGGCAACGGCTCAAGGATGAGCTCGGCTTAGACCAGATTATCGTGGTGCGGCAGCTCTCCATTATCATGTTGGTCGGCGAGGGAATGCGTGACACGGTCGGTGTGATGGCGCGCGCGACAACGGCGATGGCACGAGAACAAATCAGTGTTGAGATGGTTTTACTCGATTATTTTGAGATAAGTATGCTGTTCATGATGCGTCACTATGAAAAGCAAAGAGCCGTTTTGGCACTCTACCGCGAATTTTTTGATGACAATCATTTTGAAGAAACTTAAATCGTCATCGTAACTTTCATTTGTTTGCTATAAGTCTTATGATTTTGATGGCACCCAATTGACTAAGGTCTATTAGCGCGGTCGAGAATCTCGCCAGCTTTGAAGAAACGTTCGATACCATATTCACGTGCCTGACGAAGCGAACGGCCGGACAGTAACGTTTTAGAGACATAAACAAAACCATCTCCTTCGTTGCTATAGACAGTCTTGCCATATCCGCTGAGAAGTGTATACCCGTGTTCCACAAATAACGATGTCTTTTTGTTGTCAAATTGCGCATGAAGACCATAAGGATAATGCAAGACAGAGAGCTTTCCGGTGATTGGCTCAATGATTTGTTCCATTTTATCCATATCGCTCTTAATCGCCTGAAGTGATGCGTGATCCATCGACAAGCGACTATACGATCCACTCGCGATGACCCAATTGCGAGCAGCAAGCGTCGATAATATTGCTTTTACTTTCGTTTCATTTCTCTCAAGATCAGTTTCGATCGTATCTAAATTGTCTATCCCGTAAGATTTAGCCTCATCACGCCAATGTGTATCTTGCTCACTCGTCAAAGGGTAGCCGAATAAGCCATTCATACCGACGATGGAGATTGTCCCTGTCGCACCGTTAAATGAAAAATCAGGGTGTTTCTCTATAAAGTCTTCGAGAATACCAATGGCCGTGAACTTTCTATCGACTCGTTCTGTTCCATCCTTATCACGAACGACACCGACTAAACGTCCTTCTGTATCGAGATCAAGACGAGCGGCGACACCGCTTTCCACTCTCGCTTCAGACAAATAGAAATCATCGAGCACGAGACAGATCGGTTTTTTCCCTTCCGGATACGGGACGGCTCTTGCTTTTCCATCAAGCGTGACAAACGATCGACCGTCGACTAAAACATAACCACGCTCATAAAGCTTTTCCAAAATACTCGAAAACTCAGACATTAAAAGCAATTCTCGATCGGCTGATGCCGCGAACCGATCGCCATCGAATGCTCTTTTATCATCGGCGATAAGTGGCTTGATCGCAATGTGTTCCACGGGATATACCCAATTCGCAATTGTCTTAGGATTTTTTTCATCGCAAATAGCTTGATATTTCAAGAGGTCAGCATGATCGGGAAACCACACGATGATTTTTTTGATCATGAGTGATGCATCATAAGTTTTATGATGCTCGACATCGGATTTAATTTTTGGAAGCTGTTCATCTAAATATGACTGACGCACTTTTGCCATACGATCTTCCAAGTACATCGTCACATGATCGATGCTCGTGAGTTCCCGATCAGCCAATAGCTTACGTATATGTTCGGCTTCATAGTAGAAAGCCTTTTGTCTGGCGGCTTCATTAGCCATGGCCAGCTTCTCACGAACTTTTTGAAGTATATCGGTTTTCGCGAGCACTTGATTGTATTCGCGTGAGAATATCGGAACTCGCGCTATCTCTCTCAAGAATGAAAGATAACGATTCTCATCGACATCGCCAAATAGATAGAGATGCGTTTTATCTTCGATCAGTCGCGTCATTTCATTTCCGGATATTGCGGCATCGAGTTCAATCTGGGCGACATCATCATCAGTTAGAGAAACGCCACTAAAGGTTCTGTTTAGAAGTGCTTCCGATCGATTTTTTACATCGGTTTCTATGCGTTGAATTATTTCTTCTGCTTCCATCAACAACTTTTTTGTCGCATCTGAAGTCGGTTTGGCCCCTAACTCCGAATGCTTTAAACGCGTACTGTTGTAGATCTCGAATACATGTGCCCGGTTGCCATCTTTGATAGCTTCCTCGTAATCAGTGAGCTTATATGGAAGCGCGGGGCGCGTAAAGCTCCTGAACATCAAAAAAACGACTAGAATCGCGACAAGTGCGACAATAGCCCCTATGATGACGCGTCGTGTCAAGAATTTCTTCTTAATCGGGTCAAGGAATGGTGTACTCATGTGATAGATTCATTTAAAGAGAGCTGGCGTTCTTCAATCGATTCTTCTCGAATGTAGCGACCGGCCGTTGGCAGTTTTGCCACTCGATAGTAGTCGAGATCTCGAATAAAAGACAACTCTTCATCAGTGTATAGAGTGACAAGCTCGTCGTTCTTATTTCTCGTTCTGAGTATGGCGGCTCCTTGTGCCGACCTCGTCGCTTTTTTGACAATCAAATCAGAATCGACATACAAGAGCTTATTCTTTTTTGAACGCACAGCAAACGTAAGGTTCTTCCCTTCGGGAATATGTCGAATTCCAACGATAGGCGATGAATCATCGTATGCGTTCAACAGCTTGCGGCGGCGTTGCTTCGTCTCATAGTGCGATGCGTCAATTCGAACGCCTTTGCCGTTCTCAAACACAAACAGGAATTCCCCCGTGAACGGCTCCAGCGTAGAATGGATAAAAATGACATGCTCGTCTTCATCAAGCTCCAAGAGATTTGGTGTAAACTCACCGAGCTGTGACGGGCGGAAATCTTCAAGCTCCCATGCCATCATTTTGTAAACTTGAGCTTTATCTGTAAAAAACAAGACCTCATCATGATTCGTCGATTCAATCTCCTGAATAATCCTATCGTCCTCTTTTACCCTGATCTCAAAATTTCCTCTCAGTGACGTTAAAGCGATTTTCTTGAAATAGCCTTGCTTAGAGAGAAACAACTTCGTATTGTAATCGGGGATCAAATCTTCTTCTTCGGGAACCTCGATTTCATCCGGCGCGATTAAACGCGTTTTGCGTTCTCGTCCGTATTTTTTTATGATTTCTTTCAATTGTTGTACGATCTTTTCGCGAACGCGACCTCTCCCCTTCACAAGGCGCTCGAGATCCGCAATTTCTTTCTCAATTTTCTCGATATCTTGGATGCGCTTTAAGATATACTCGCGATTCAAATGGCGGAGTTTAATCTCGGCCACATAGTCGGCTTGCACTTCATCAATATCGAAAGCCTCCATTAAACGCGGAATAACTTCTTTCTCCGTCTCCGTCAAACGAATAACGGCGATCGCTTTATCAATATCGAGAAGAATTCTCTCGAGGCCGCGAAGAAGATGCAATCTCTCTCGCTTCTTGCCCATGTCGAAACGCGCTTCACGCCGGATACATTCACTGCGCCATTCAATCCACTCATTCAATATCTCTCGAACGCCGAGAAGTTTCGGCTGGTTCCCGATAAGAATATTAAAATTGCACGAAAACGGATTCTGCAGCGATGTGTGCGTAAAGAGCTGATGCAGAATAATATCGGGATCAGCCGATGGTTTGTACTCAATGCTAATACAGAGTCCGTTTAAATCTGTTTCATCGCGAACATTGATCACATCTCTCAATTTATTCTTTTTCACGCCGTCGGCGATATCGTCGATAATCGCCTCAATAGTCGTCGTATAAGGAATTTCACGAATCTCTATGATTCCCTCTTTGCGATTGACATCAGCGGCACCGCGAAGCTGGAAAGAACCGCGCCCCGTCTCGTATATCTCCCGCATATCATCAATATCGTAAATAAGGTAGGCGCCGGTTGAGAAGTCTGGCGCCGGTAATGTTTCCATCAAGTCGACGTCGGAATTTCTGATCAAAGCGATGGTCGTTTCGCAAATCTCTTTTAAATTAAAAGAACAGATATTGCTCGCCATACCGACGGCAATCCCTTGATTGTTATTGACCAGTATCGTGGGGAACATCGCCGGCAACAGAACAGGTTCTTTCATCGTCCCCGAGTAATTGTCGACGAAATCGACGGCTTCCTTCGACAACCCGTCGAACAGCGCTTCGCAAGACGGTTCGAGCCTAACTTCCGTATAACGTGAAGCTGCGTATTGCATATCGCGCGAAGTCACATCTCCGAAGTTTCCCTTCGAGTCGATCCACGGGTGGAGAAGTGATTTGTTTCCGCGCGTTAAGCGCACCATCGTCTCATAAATCGCTTGATCGCCATGCGGATTCAATTTCATCGTCTGTCCGACGACATCAGCCGATTTGGCGCGTGTCCCCGACATTAGATTCATAAGATACATCGTGTAGAGTAGTTTGCGGTGAGCCGGTTTAAAACCATCAATCTCAGGAATGGCACGCGACACAATAACACTCATCGCGTAGGGCATAAAATTTTCGTAGAGAGTTTTAGAAATAGGCTGCTCTAAAGCTACCCCGCCCGTTTTTTGATTACTATCTTCAAGTTTGCCCGTCGTCATCAACGCGTGCGCTCCTTCTACTTATCACATGTGAGACGACTTCTCTTCACTCGAGTCGCGTCGTCTTCTCAACTAGTTTTCATCCGTTGTTGTATCGATTATCCGACATCTAACATCTCCATATAGAGATGCCCCGACTCTTCTATGTACGCGCGACGCCCCGGAATATCGTCGCCCAACAAGAGATCAAATGTCTTGCTCATCATCTCTTCCGGCTCGGGCATGACGGCGATCAGGCGACGCGTCTCAGGGTTCATTGTCGTATTCCACATCATCTCCGGCTCATTCTCGCCGAGCCCTTTCGATCGCTGCACGTGGACTGACCCCTCACCGAGCGAATTGATAATGTCATTTTTCTCCTGATCGGAATAAGCAAAGTAAGTGCTCTCAAGTCGTTTCGATCGATGCCCAATCTCATACAGTGGCGATTCTGCGATGAATATTTTATTTTGTCGAATCAATTCAGGCGTCAGCTTATAGAACATCGCGAGAATCAATGTCCTTATTTGAAACCCGTCGACATCACCGTCTGTACAGATGATGACTTTATTCCAACGGAGTCTGCTGATATCAAAAGGCGCCGCCGCCTTACTGTATTTCTTAGGAATTTCAATACCGCATCCGAGAATCTTGATCAAGTCCATGATGATATCATTTTTGAAGATAGCCGGATAATCAGCTTTGAGACAGTTCAAGATTTTGCCACGGACAG
>CAZBOM010000025.1:13025-14587 GCA_964493375.1 uncultured Mageeibacillus sp.
AAATCAGCATTGCGAGCCATTTTGACAGAACCGAGCGCTGAATTACCTTCGACAATATAGAGTTCGCGCTCATTCACATCTTGCGAACGACAATCGACAAACATTTTAATACGGTTTGAGACATCGATCTGCTGCATCAGATCGCGTTTTACCGTGAGTCGTGTCTTCTCAGCCTTCTCACGACTCCTGCGATTTAAAAGCACTTGATCGGCCGCTCGAAGCGCATCATCACGATGTTCGAGAAACCAAACGGTGAGATGATCTCGGATCATGTCCGTCATAAAACGTTGAATGAAACGGTTGTTGATCGAGCGCTTCGTCTGGTTCTCATAACTTGTCACTGTCGAAAAAGAGCTTGTCATCAGCAAGAGACTTTCCTCAATATCACCAAACGTTACTTTCGCTTCATTCGCGCGATATTTGCCCTCTTCTTTTAAGAAAGCGTCAAACGCCGACACAAACGCCGAACGAACGGCGCGATCAGGTGATCCGCCGTACTCAAGCCACGAAGAGTTGTGGTAATAAATAATCTCTGAATGATGATTGTTAAAAGCGAAAGCGACATCACACTTTGTCGTATAGTCATCGCGATCTTGACGATCTCTTCCGACACCTTCACCGCTGAATAAGGCAGGCTGTGTGATGCCGTCAACATTCAACTCTTTGATCATGCCGAGAATACCCTCCGGGTAAAAGAACTGAGATTTTGAACCGTCTGTTTCATCGATAAACTCAAACGTCACGCCTTTGTTGACAACAGCTTGCTGTTTAAGCGTCGTTTGGAAATACTCAGAGGGAATGACAATATCAGTAAACACCTCGTCGTCCGGCATCCATCTTTGAATCGTCCCCGTTTTCCTTGAGTCGATAGGAGTCTTCGTGAGACCTCCGATGTTGACACCTTTTTCAAAATGAAGTTCATACTGAAAACCGTCTCTCATCACGCGTACATCAAACCATTTTGAGGCGTACTGCGTCGCGCATGCTCCGAGACCGTTCAACCCAAGACTATACTCATAGTTTTCGCCTAAGTTCGTTTTATACTTTCCGCCCGCGTAGAGCTCGCAATAGACGAGCTCCCAATTGAACCGATTTTCAATCGGATTGAAATCAAGCGGAATCCCGCGACCGCGGTCGACGACTTCAATCGAGTGATCTTTAAAACGCGTGACGGTAATCACGTTGCCATGACCTTCACGCGCCTCATCGATTGAGTTGGAGAGAATTTCAAAGAAAGATTGTTGCGCCCCTCTCAAATCATCTGATCCGAAAATGACACTTGGGCGGAGCCGAACTCGATCAGCGCCTTTCAGTTGAGAGATACTCGTATTATCGTAAATTTGACTCATAAACACTTCCCTTCAAATACGATTCTCACACGTATCTAGATGCTCGTCAAGCCGGCAAATAACGCCTATACCGTGCTTTTGAGGGTGCTTCTCGCTGATCACAAACCGATCATTTCCTTAAACGAAAAAGCATTCTGATCGCGAAGACAGAATGCTTTGTGGCGAGCATAGCAGGACTCGAACCTGCGACCCACAGCTTAGAAGGCTGTTGCT
>CAZBOM010000026.1:0-10661 GCA_964493375.1 uncultured Mageeibacillus sp.
GGCGTGGAGCGTGGCGAGTGCGCCAGGAAGCACTTCCTTGCAGAAGCGGTCCATACGCCTCGGCCTTTCCTAGATATTGGACAAGCTTATAGGCGACATTCCCAACATCAAGCGTGGGGAATATCAAGACATTCGCTTCACCGTTGACGGCACTTCCCGGCGCTTTTTTTGATGCGACAGCAGGCGATAACGCTGCATCGATCTGAAGTTCTCCGTCAATTCTATACTCAGGGAAGCGCTCCTTCGCGAGTGTTGTCGCCTTGATCATTTTCTCTGTCAACGGGCTTTTGGCGCTGCCATAGGTAGAATAGGAGATCATGGCGATGACAGGTTCCGCATTTGTTAGAAGTCGGAATGATGAGGCAGAAGAACCGGCAATCTCAACAAGCTGTTCCGATGTGGGGTCTTCGTTCAGACCACTATCCGCAAATAAGAAGGTCCCTTTGTGCCCCATCGTACAATTCGGGACAATCATCATAAAAAAAGCGGAGACAAGTTTCGAGCTTGGCTTCGTTCCCAAGATCTGGAGCGCGGGACGAAGAACGTTCGCGGTACTATTGACAGCTCCCGCTACGAGACCATCGGCCATGCCGCATTGAACCAGCATCATGCCAAAGACAACGGGATTGAAAAGCTGCTCACGCGCTGCTTCTAATGTCATCCCTTTATGTTTTCGCAACTCATAAAGTTTTTCTGCAAATTCTTCTCGCAACAGACTTGTTTGCGGATCGATGAGGATCGCGCCGGTTAATCGCGCTCCGGCAGCGGACTGCCTGATCGTGTCTAAGTTTCCAAGAAGCAAAACATCACAGATTTGCTCCTTCAAAAGAATCTGCGCCGCCTCAAGAACGCGCGGATCATCTGTTTCAGGCAATACAATTCGTTTACGCTGAACACGAGCTCGTTGCTTTATTTTTTCAATAAAATCAGACATATGTGTCTCCGTTCCTCTTGAGTGCCAAAACGAAACGCATGATCCGTTTTAACAAGCGACCATGAATACGCTCATATCGAGCATTTTATTCGTCAATAACAGCACTCTCACCGGCGTCTCACATGATATACAACTGATCACGAAAGAAGACTGAATTCGCCATCCTATGATGAGATTATCCTTCTTGCCAGTTTGCGGGGTAAACAAAATACGCATAGCGTGTTTTTCCCGGCGTGCGGAAAAAAATGTGACTATCTTTCGGTATATAGATGATGTCTCCGGGGTAACCGGTCACCACACGACCGTCAATTTCAATTTCAAGGATGCCATCAATAACAAAATCATATTCGTCATATGTCAGCGTCCATTCAAAACGAGCGTTGTCAAGCTCCATGACTCCGGCGCCCATTCTGGGGGCCTCATCAAGTGTCGTGATGTCGAGAAGGCGAACCCCTTCCGCACCGGCAAAAGGTTCTGTCTTGACGGTTTTCGTGCGAATGGCAAAGATACCGCTGGGATCCTTGTCTTTAACAAATCCTTCTCTTTTCGTTCCCTGAAGTTCGCAAATAACATCGCGTATCAAATTGCGGAGTGTATCTTCGTTTAGTTGCATCGCCCTTCCGCTTCCTTTCCTGTCCCATGGCTCATTCGACAATCGACAGAGCTGAATTGCACCAACACTTGTCTTCAATTAAGGCTTTGAACGACTGCGCCGGTGTTTGTTTGTAAAGTGTACGTTTGATTTGTTGCCCGCTTTCTGACTTCTTTCGAGAGGAAATAGTTAGAAAAAAGCCAGTAGCAGGCAACAATCAACATCGGCCTTTATTCGGCTGTTTCGGCTTCTGCTTCAGGCTCTGTCTCTTCATCAGCGTCTTTAGCCTGATCTTGCTTAATACGGCCGAGCAGTCTGCCCGAAAGCATGTTGGCGAGAATCAACGCTGTAATACCGGCGACAAGCTTACCGACCACGACGGGGAAAATCATCTCTTTATTGACACCGGCGGTAAAGCCAAGGTGATCACCAAAGACGAAGGCGGCGGACACGGCGAAGGCAACGTTGAGTAGCTTACCTTTGGGGTCCATCTTGCCCATGATATTAAACATCGCGATGTTGTTAGCAAGCGTGGCAATCAAACCGGTTGAGCCCTCCTCGTTCATACCAAACAGTTTGCCCATGCCCATCAATGGCTTGCGGAATGTCTTCTTGATCCATTCCACCATCGGGAAGGCTCCGATTAAGACAATCGCGATCGCTCCGACGACCATGATACCGTCTTCAAGTGGAATGACACCGGTTACTTTATCGGGCGTCACCATGACATTGAAAAGAGGGAAATGAATGCCGGTGAGATACTGGAAAACAGCGATGGCGGTACCGATTGTGATGAGTGTTGTAATGGCATTACCAAAATGGTTAAAGCCATTCATCATCTTACCGGGTTTAAACCACAGTCCGATGGCAACCAAGCCGGCGATGATAATAACGGGGATTAAGTTGACGAGAACCGTCAGCATGCTGATCTTGTAAGGCGTCAAGTTCATGACTAATCCGCCGACAATACATCCGATCGGAATCGTAATCATACCGGCTAAAACACCGGCCGATAGATACGGGCGATCTTTCTTCGCGATAATTCCGAGTGCGACAGGGATTGTAAACACAATCGTCGGTCCCATCATCGTACCGAGGATCAAACCGGCGAAGTTTCCAATCTCAACATTATTACCGGCCAGCTGCATGGCAAGAGGATAACCTCCCATGTCGCATGCCAGCAAAGAGGTAGCAAACATCGCGGGCGAAGCGCCTACGAGCTCATAAAGAGGAGCGATAATCGGTTGCAAAAGGATTCGAAGAACAGGAGCCATCGCAACAACACCGACCATGGCGATAGCCAAGGGGCCCATCGCATTAAAGCCTTCGTCGAACGCCGCACCATATCCTTTTTTATTGCCTCGAATCTTATCAATCGCACCAATGATCATGAAAATCATCATGATGGTGATAATGACTGAGTTGACCGAAATATTCGATGCATACTCTTTAATACTGTCTGTGAACACGCCAACATTTTTAACGTGATCGAGCAATTCTTGGAACATATAACACCTCCAAAGTGTAACTTATAGATACTCAAGTATTTGACTGTCAGGCTTTGGAATAACCCGACAGCTAATTTGATTTGGCAACAATAAACAGGCTTCCGCAGCCGCCCTCACATCTCCAACAGAGCCCGACAGCAAGAAAAACCCTTTACCTCCAATACCAAATCCCGTTCGCAGTTCAAGTAGCTGAACTTGCGCAGCTTTTAATGCGGCGTCTGCTGCCGCAATGGATGTGATGACTCGGCTGTATTCGAACATGCCCAGGGCGCCTTCTGCTTTCAGCTTCATGCGCCTCCGCCTGCGTAACACAGCGAGAATTTCCGGATGACAATTGGGCAGACAATAATGAGCCATGATATGACGTTCCTCAGTTGCGACAGCGGCGGCGAGAGCTTGTCTCACATCGCCTGTCTCACCGGAAAGCAATACCATGTATTTGCCGGGGCAGATCGTTCCTGCCCGCAACAATTCAGTATTAGCCGCTTTCAGCATCTCGTCACAGACATCAATGCCGCAACTGATACTCGTAAATTCAATTAACCCCAATGCCTGCGTCATCTTAGCTTCAATCCGCTTCGTATTATTAGTCGCTCTCGTCGACCTCGAGATCATCAATAATTCCCACAATCGAAGCATCGACGGGAATCATATTATTCCGCACAGCACTTCTAGCAGAACTACCGCCAACGAAGAGCACACGCTCTCCAACTCCGGCGCCAATCCGATCGGCTGCTACAAGCGGAACGATCTCTTTCTCCGGCCGCAATAAATCAATTGGTTTGACAATAAGCAACTTCAAACCGGACAAAGCATCATCTTTACGGGTCGCCCAAACTCTCCCAATCACCACGCCAATTTGCATCTTCTACTCCTCACTTGTTCTCGTAAACGAGTTCAAAACCATGTCGCGCAATATACTCGCGTGCCAGATCTGTTAGAATCGTGCGTCGTGAAAGCGCGATAACCTTATGCCCATCTTGAAGCAATCTGACTAAATCGTATTCAGTCAGCGCGCGACGATCCCATAGAACGGCAGGCTTTGAGCCTATTCCCGGTTCAAAGGGTGAAGATGGCGCTTGTTTCTCAGCAGGTATGGCGTCTGATAAGACGTTCAAGTAAGATGCCAACGAAGTAAAGTTGATACCGCATTTCATTAAGAAATACACTTTACTGCCTAACAACCTGTAATAATTGGGCGGGCAACAGGCCTCCCATTTTGTCAGCTTCACACAGTCTTCGTTAACGACCACTTTACTACCATGCAATATCGCTTTGCAGATAGCGCGAGTGTAACCCGATTGCGGTGTCGCCGAAGCGACTTCCGCTAAATCAGAGATAGTCAGATCAAAAACGAGAACGTGCGGCGCCGTCGGGAGTTCCTCGAAACTCATCGTTTCGAGATCGTGTGGGAACCGACAATCAAGCACCCAACCGCAATCCAAATGTTCATTGTGACAAAAGGCTCCGAGAAGATCGGAAGGTTCTCTTGCCAACATCAGTAACCGCGGGCGATCAGTCTCAACACCAATCTGCGGATCACAGCATGGTTGCGGGGCGCATGCTTCTCCTAGCGCCAGCATACGTTCGCTGACGCGTCTGACAATTTCATCTACTAAATTTCTTTCATTCAAGCTTGGTCACCTCTCTAACCGTTCATGGCTATGCCCGTAGGCGTAATCAGAAACGGATTTCTCGGTTTGACAACCTTCAGACCGGTCACCTCAGAAAACACTTGCTCGATGCCTTGGTAACAGCATGTGCCGCCGACCAAATAGAGCACATCATGAGGTTGAAGAGATACAGAATTCTGAACAATCGTCGCCATTTTTTCCATAACCGGCATAACGACGGGAAGTAGATCTTTCTGGTGTTTTGGTTTGAGTTTCATAGCCTCTGCCTCGGCATACGGGATCTTGCGATTCCCGGCTATAACTAAGGTCAAATGCGTTCCACCCGTGGGTTCATCGGCGACTTCAACGGGGCGACCGTCTCTGAAGACTGTGATCCCCGTCGTTCCACCTCCGATATCGACAATGACCCCGTCTTTAATGCCGAGCACGGCGTTGGCCGCTGTCGGCTCATCAAGAACATTGATCACGTCAAAATCAGCACCCTCGACGACAAAACGGTGTGTTTTTTCACTTCCGCTCGTCCCCGGTGGCATCGCAATGGCACATTTCTCAAGCTTTTGTCCGAGCCTTTTCTCAGCTTTTTCTTTGAGCTTTCGAACAATCGTTTGAGCACCAAAAAAGTCTACGACAACGCCGTCCCTGAGCACATCGGCCCATTCCAATTCACAACAAAGGGGACGGTTATCCTGATCGAGCACAACGACTGCAATACAAGCTGTCCCAAGGTCGACGCCTACTTTAAGCGGCGTGGAAGACGGCTCGTTCGTCTGCAGAAGCGTGTCCTGTACCTGTTTCATCAAATGATTGATTTCTTTAAGTGTCCTCATAACTTCTTTCGATTTCCCTGTTTAGACCGTCCGCGAGTCTACGTGTCTCTATTCATAACCTTTCCCAAGATACTTACACATCATGATATGTAACGCGCTTGAGAGACGATTGAGACACTCAACCACTTCCGGTCTCTTGAGCTTTCCGTGCTCTAAATAAGCATCGAGCGAGGCGATTTCGCAAGATCTGACTTCCGTGCGAATACAGTTGAGCCAAGCATAGGTCGTTCCCATTGGAAACTCAGGGAGCAACATCTGTTTGATGGCGTAATATTTCTGCGGATGATGCGAATGATCACGTAGTTCGCTGTGATTCAACCCGATAATACTCTCGTTAACGAAAGGCTCATCGAGAACATCACAACGCATAATCTCACGCAAAACAGCCAGAATATTGCTCAAATCATCAAGCACACCTTCTTTTTCTGAAGTCGCCACCATGTCAGCCTGTGCAAGCACAATAAGCGCTTGAAGACTGTCGAGCTTGCCTCGGAAAAGAATGCGCGGATGATTCTTTGGAACCAACACGTTACCGTACAAATGAGTCATATGTTCCGGTTTTTCGTTATAAAACTGACCTGTCTCGAAATCGCGATATTTTCCTTTGGAGAGTTTTTCTCCATCAGTCCGGAAAGGAACAGAAGTGTCCTCCTCAGTTTCCGATACCAACTCCTCCTCAAGAGAGAAGCGCTTCGTCGTTCGGACACTTTTGCCTTCCAGCTCTAATCTTATTTTTCGCTGCCGAAGGTATTCGCGAGCAGCCGGTGTAATAATCTTGCCCGCAGGCACGACAAAAACTTCCGGCTGTATATCGCGTAATTCCAGCCTCAGCATTGCTTCGGTAATAGCTTTCACTCAGCTCACCTCCCTAGCCGGTTTGAAAGCGGCGTCAGGCGTCGCTTGTCATATCTAGGCTTGGCAGAATGAATTCGACTTCTTCATGAGGGCGCGGAATGACGTGAACGGAGACAAGCTCTCCGACACGTTCAGCTGCAGCTGCACCGGCATCTGTTGCCGCCTTCACTGCGCCGACATCGCCACGCACCATCACCGAAACAAGACCTCCGCCGACATGTACTTTCCCGATCAAGGTAACATTCGCGGCCTTGACCATCGCGTCGGCGGCCTCGATCGAGGCGACAACACCTTTTGTCTCAATCATTCCTAATGCTTGCAATGATGCCATTTGATATCCTCCTGTTCAGCCTTGTGGGGCTGCTATATGCCCGCTGTTTTTTAGACACGGGCTACACCTACGTTACAGTCGTTATTCCAAACTGGGTAGAATGAACTCGACTTCTTCATGCGGGCGCGGGATGACATGAACGGAGACAAGTTCTCCGACACGTTCCGCCGCAGCGGCACCGGCGTCTGTCGCCGCTTTCACCGCCCCGACATCGCCGCGAACCATCACCGAAACGAGACCGCCGCCGACGTGTACTTTGCCGATCAAGGTAACGTTCGCCGCCTTGACCATCGCGTCAGCCGCCTCGATCGATGCGACAAGTCCTTTTGTCTCGATCATTCCCAGTGCTTGCAATGATGCCATTTGATATCCTCCTGTTCGCTGTCGGTTCCGAACCGACACCTTTTAATCATTAAGTAGCGCCGGATAGCGCTTCATCATTTTGGAGCTTTATAACGAAGTTCCAAGCTCCTGTAATCTCTTAAATACTGCGAGGATAATATCCTCGAGCGCGGGGTCGTCAGCCGACTTAAAAATGTTGTTATCAATCGAGCAGATCGGTCGGCACTCATGTGCTTCTTTCTTGACCTCCTCAATTTCTTTCAACCCGTAGGCGACAACACGTTTGTTGATCAGGTTGAGCGGTCCGACATTGTCGGATGTCGCACTTCCTCCTTCGGCTCCACACCCCAGCGTCATCGAAGGCATCATATGGGTTGTCGCTCCGATACCGCCGAATGTCCCGCCGGCATTCACGATAATACGTGAGGCCGGAATGCGGGCTACAAAGTAATCAAGGATTTCTCTGTTTTCCGTGTGGATGCAGAAGGTGTGTCCGGCACCCTCATAAGTAAGCAACTGAACACAGCGCTCACAAACTTTTTCGTACGTGTCCTCCGAGAAGAAGGCAAGGATTGGCGCCAGTTTTTCGTTTGAATATGGGTGGCCGTAGCCGACACCATCTTCACGAGCCACAAGAACACGAGTCTCTTTCGGGACTTCAATGCCTGCCAGGTTCGCAATAACTTGAACATCACGACCGACGATCATAGGATTCATCGTTCCGTCACCACGCAAGATAAACTTGCCCAGCTTATCGGTTTGCTCTTGGTTCAAGAAATAGGCACCTTGCTTCTCCATCTCTTGCTTAACAGCCGGCACCAGGTCGGTTTCTGTAATCACCGATTGTTCAGATGCGCAGACTGTCCCGTTGTCAAATGTCTTGCTGGCGATAATGCGCCTGACTGCCGTTGGAATATCTGCAGATCGCTCAATATAAGCCGGCCCGTTGCCGGGACCAACACCTAGTGCAGGCGTACCCGAGGAGTAGGCGGCTCGCACCATGGCGGAGCCTCCCGTTGCGAGAATTAACGCCGTGTCGCGATGACTCATCAGCGTATTCGTCGCTTGCACCGTAGGAATCGTCACACAATTGACGAGATCCTCATTCGCCCCCGCTTCCGCGATCGCTTGCCGAATGACACTGACCGAGGCCAGAATACAATTCTTGGCGTTTGGATGCGGACTGAAAACAATTGAATTTCCCGCTTTGATGGCGATGATTGCCTTGTAAAACACTGTTGATGTCGGGTTTGTCGACGGAATTAATCCCGCAATAACACCCATCGGAACACCGACTGTAAAAGTCTTATTGACTTCATCGTGTTCGAGGATGCCGACTGTTTTCATATCGCGAATAAAGTCATATACGACGCGACTGCCAAATACGTTTTTGACAGCTTTATCCTCCGCGATACCGAATCCCGTCTCTTCCTGTGCCATCTTTCCAAGTCGTACAGCGTTACGTACACCGGCATCGGCAATGGCTCGGATAATCTCATCGATTTCTCCTTGCGATTTCGTCGCCAATTGTTGCTGTGCGAATTTGGCTCTTTGCACCAACTCACGTACTTCCTGGACGGACAGCAAATCTTTATCATATAGCTGCATCGTCTCACCTCTCTCCAAGATGACGGAGAATCGCTTCTACCAGTTCATCCTTGCGAGCGAACTTAATTTCCTGGCGAGCCATCTCTGTCAGATCGAGTTCGCGTGCCAGATTTCGTAAGTGAACCACCTTCATCGCATTCAATTCTTCCGGTGTCATCGAAACTTTTTTAGATTTCTGTTTTTTGACAACACTCGATTCTTGCGGTTTCACAACTGCTGAGCTACTTTTCGGTTCAGGTGCCGTTTGAACATCTTTTTCCTTTGGGAGTTCCGGAACATCAAGTTTCTCAATCGATACTTTTTGAGTTTCCGGTTTCTTCGCCTCCGGTGTCTGTCCCTCCGGCTGAACTTCTTGTTTCTCCAACTTATCCCGATGACCTTTATCCTTTGTAGGTTCAGGATCGGTCGGAGCCAGTATCCATTCCGTCATTTCAGCAGGTCTTGGTATCACGTGGTGAGATACGACCGTGCCAAGAGTTTGCGCAACGGCAAGTCCCGCGTCAACCGCCGCTCGAACGGCACCGACATCTCCGGTGACGAGCACAGCGACGAGTCCGCCTTTGACTTTCTCGACTGACAACCTCTTGACTTGAGCAGCTTTCAGCATTGCGTCTAGCGTGGTAATCGCGCTGACGATGCCAATTACTTCAATGAGGCCTAAAGCTGCCATGGCCCTATCCTCACAAGATGGCTTTCGGGTTGTCCGCGACAAATTCTACCGCCGCGGCAAAAGCATCACAAGCGGCCTTACATGCCGATTGGCTACCGGTAAGTAACGCACCGCCGAAGTTTGTTTCAGATGGAGGAGCATAGAGCACGCACATCGAAACATCAGCGGCTTTTAGCGCCGCGTCAACACCGTATACGGCTTCCAGCGGAGGCGCGATTAGATAGGCGAGAGCTTGCCCTTCCGGAATCCCCGCACCTTCAGACAGATAACTGCCGGTACGAGAAATACAATGCGCGAAGTAGACAATCGTGTCGTCTTCATTGGCACTGATAAAATAGGCATCATTCTCGATCATGTTGACACATGCTTCCAGTCCACTCTTTACTTCCGCGGGGTTTGGGCCAGCAAGGATACCAATAATCTCACCGGCGAGTTTCGTGTTCGCGTTGGCAGCTCCACCATAGAAGCTTCTTGCATAAACGACCTTAACATCGGCCTTTTTTGTAGCCTCATCCAGCGCCGTGTAAGTGACATCGTCACAATCTGAGGTGATCAAGCCAAGGGAACGCTGTTCAGGCGTAAGGTTCAACTCCTTCGCGAGATCGGGATCCACATTGGGGATGAGTTTTGTTGAGAGCACTGCCGCTCTGATAGGATCTCTTTTCATTCTTTAATTCCTCCTGTGCTTATAGCTTCAGATCCGTGCCGCTGGCCTTTTTCTCCAGCATGATTTTGATAATTTCAGCAATGTGCGCACCTGCTTCAACAGGAACGGATCCACCTGAATGAATGTTCGACACGACTGTACGACGCGCCTCAGGCATATTGACCGTCGCTTTGTAAGCAATGTATGCGCTCATTGATTCCGCCGTGATCAATCCGGGACGTTCCCCGACGAGCAAGCATGTTACCGTCGCTCCTGTCACTTCAGAGACTTCATCCATGACGCCGACTCGACCAAGCTTGACAAAGAATGTTGTTCCATAATCAATGCCGAAGCTCTTTAAACCTTGCTCGATGGCAGGGAGTACATCTCTGACATTCGCGACAATCGCTGAAGAACTCAACCCATCTGCCACAACAATCTGTACGGTCGGGTTGGCTTTACAGTTTTGCTTAATCGCGGCGACAGCCTCACTTGAAAGCTTGCGCCCAAGGTCAGGTCTTGTCAGGTACTGATCCTTCGAATCACATTGACTTTGAACAGACATCAATTTCAGTTCTTCAATAAATTCATCGGGGACATTTGTAAAGACGGCATCCTGAGCGGCCGAGTGGTCGGCTCTGAAGCGCAAATACGTCGATGTCTTGTAACGAGCGCCTGCACGCCAGATACCGAGACGTGCGGGGGAGTGCAGTT
>CAZBOM010000026.1:10671-14388 GCA_964493375.1 uncultured Mageeibacillus sp.
AAATTGACTTCAGCGACATCAGGGAGACATTTGTCAGCCTCAATGACAGGAGTCGCTTCGCCTTTGCTTTCATCACCCGAAACTGGCAGACAAGAACTTCCGCTTGGTTCTTGAGCGCAAGACGAGCCATTCCCGCTCGTGCCCTGGCCTACAAGATCCATCTCCGTTAATACCTGCTCAATAATTTCACGCAATTTACTTTGATCCATTATTTACACCTCCTCCTATTTCACCATGAAAATGGATGCGTCGCCGCCATTTACACTGAGTTTTCCATTCTCGTAGATTCCCATCTTCTCAAGCCATGCTTCGAAAATAGGAATGGGGCGAAGACCGAAAATTTCGCGCAAAGACGCCGCTTCATGATAGCCGGTGCACTGATAGTTCAACATCGGGTCATCACCGTGAGGGACGCCCATGACATAGTTACAACCTGCGGCAACCAGCATCATCGCGAGATTCTCAATATCGTTTTGGTCTGCTTTCATGTGGTTCGTGTAACAGGCGTCGCATCCCATTGAGATACCTGTCAATTTACCCATGAAGTGATCTTCCAAACCGGCGCGGATAACTTGTTTGCTGTCGTACAGATACTCAGGACCGATGAAGCCGACAACCGTATTGACCATGAATGGCTGGAAGCGTTTCGCGAAGCCGTAGCAACGAGCTTCCATAACGAGCTGATCCCAACCGTGATGGGCTTCGGAAGACAACTCCGCGCCTTGACCTGTCTCAAAGTAAAGAACGTTCGGACCTTTTGCTGTTCCATTCGTCAGCATCAAATCGCGCGCGTCTTGGATCATTTGCCCTGTAATTCCAAATGCTTCGTTCGCTTTTTCCGAACCGGCAATACTCTGGAAGATCATGTCGGAGGGAGCGCCCTTTTCGACGGCTGCAATCTGTGTCGTCACGTGAGCGAGCACGCACTGCTGTGTTGGGATTTCCCATTTGTTCTTAAACTCATCGAATGCCCGTAAGACGCGCCCAACGCTTTCGACGGAGTCGTCAACAGGGTTTAGTCCGATGACGGCATCGCCCGCGCCGTAACTTAAGCCTTCCATGACAGATGCGAGGATTCCTTTTGGGTCATCTGTCGGGTGGTTCGGCTGAATACGAACAGAGAATGTTCCCGGCGTTCCGATGGTTGTGTTACATGTTGCCTCGACGCGAATCTTCTTCGCGGCATAGACCAGATCCATGTTGCCCATGAGTTTCGTCACGGCTGCGACAATCTCACTCGTAATACCGCGTGAAGCACGGCGAATCATGTCCCCCGTTGTCTCTACGGCGAGTATCCACTCACGAAACTCTCCAACTGTCATGTTTTTGAACTCGTCGTAGATTCGTTCGTTGACATCGTCTTGGATGATTCTGGTCACTTCATCTTCTTCATAGGGCACTGCCGGCGTATTGCGCACATCTCGGAGCGTAATTTCCGACAAAACGAGTTTCGCTGCGACTCTTTCCTCTGCGGATTCAGCAGCAATTCCTGCCAGCTTATCGCCGGATTTCTCCTCGTTTGCCTTGGCCATAACCTCTCGCAGTGATTTGAACTCGTAGGTATGACCAAAGAGTCTAGTTTTTAAAACCATGTAATCCACCTCACTTGTTTCATAGATTCTTACCTCTTTCCTTTTTGTTCCTCTTCATCCCTTTTGTGATTCTTTCCTATGTTGATCTCGCGTTATTGAAGACCAACGTTTTGATAACAACTGGTACTACTCTCCCTTCTGCAATTGGATTACCAATATCGATGTAATCCCCACTAATGGTTTGTATGCCGTCTATACACAAGACAGGCGTTCGATGCTCTAGTTGAACATTAAGCGCATGTCCTAAAGCCTTGCCAATGTCATTTTTGCTGATAATCAATAGAGGTAAACCGGCTTGACGCAATTCAGCCGTCGCATTGATGAGTGCTTTCGCGAATTCTTGGATTTGTAAGAAACTTGTGTGAAATTCTCCTGTCACCGATATGGCGACAAGTTCCGGTTTACCCTCCGGCATGAAAAGAGGCAACAATCGCTTGATGGCTTCTTCCAGCTGAGGGAGCTTTCTTTCCGCCCCACAGGGGACGCGAAGGATTGGAATGTTCTTCAGGGGAAGCTGGTCGGCCGCATACGCAATGGTGCTGCCACTGACTTCCATCGTATGGCTTCCAGCTCCGACGACTGTCGCGCGGATCGTCTCTACAACTGGATAAAGCGTGACTTTTTTCAAAGCCGGATGCTCTAGAATCGCTTTGGCTAACAGGGGACCGATGTCGCCGTAGCGAAAATCATCGAGATTGCTCGGATTATATAAGCAGTCGGCGACTCCACCCGAGAATGTTATGCCATCGATTTTCAACGAGCACGAAAGAAGCGGTTCGCTATTGGTGGACAGCGCTTCCAATTCTCCCGGTTGCGCATCACAAAGATTAAGGGCGGCGAGCAGAGCCCCCGCCATCCTGTCACAGAGTTGGCGCAACACGCCTCGATCGGCTGCCATGCCAACGCTGATTCTTAACCCGTGACGCTCGGCCAGTTGCTTGATCGGCGGAGAAATATACTCGATTTTTCCGTTGTGTAATCTGACAAGACGCCCGCCAATATCGAGACAAGCCACTTCTTTCAATTCACCTCGATCGAAAACGGCGAAATTGCTCGTGCCTCCTCCGACATCGATATTCGCGACAACTTTTCGGAGTTCATGCGAAATATCATCTGTCCCCGCCCCCTTGGCAGACAAAACGGCTTCGAGAGCCGGTCCGGCTGTCGCGACAACGAAATCACCGGCGAGTCCGGAGAGACTTTCGAGCACGTGGTTCGCATTCATTTTTCGCGCCGTTTCTCCGGTGATAATAACAGCGCCTGTCTCGACTTCATGCGGTTGAAAACCGGCGCGCTCATACTCTTTTCGTACAAGTCGCTTAATCGATTCCGCGTCAATCTCTGTATCTGAAATAAGTGGCGTAAAATAAATCTCACTGCGATAGACCACTTGTTTGTCGACAATGGCAATATTGGGCACAGTGTAACTGCTCGCAAGATTCTGGATCGTCAGACGGCTGAAAATAAGTTGGGTTGTCGACGTTCCAATATCTATTCCTGTGCTGAGAATGACTTGTTCCACTACTGTTTCCTTTCCAATCTGCTACGCTTGTCCTATTCGTCATCTGTTTGACAAACAATTGTCGCTTCACCCGTCTTTTCCGTGTTTTAACTGACTGCCTCACATTCATCCTGAGACTGGTCAACTAAACAAAAATCTTCTTCCGTATCAGCGAGATAAGCAGCCAATGCCTCCATACCTTCTCCTGTATACGTGCTTGTGCGGAAAATTCTCTCCGCCCCTGCGAGCTTCAAACGCATAATGCTGTTCTCAATTTCCTGTTCAGTCGCTATATCAATCTTCGTCACAATGCCGATCGCCGGTTTGTTAAACATTGAGGCAAACTCGGGTGCGAACATGTTTTTGTCTTCTACGGCGCTCTGTACTAAAGCGACAAAATCGGCGTCCACCGCGGTGACGATCAGCGCGCGATAGAGTGCTCGCAGTTCTAAATACTCTCCCGGCATGTCGATTATGTTTTTCCCAAACAGCTGAACCGCCTGTGTTTTTCGATAAATCAGCTTCTGGTTGTGCAAATACTGCGCCAAGGTTGTTTTGCCGCTCGATGTCGTGCCCACAAGGATCATCCGTCTCATCGCTCTTATGACCTCGTGATACTCGTGC
>CAZBOM010000027.1:0-11419 GCA_964493375.1 uncultured Mageeibacillus sp.
ATCAATCATGCTATCGCCTTTGACACGGAGAGCAAACATATCCTCGGCTGCCGGCCACGAATGGACGGGGAGAGGCAATAAGCGTTCAATATTCTCAGTTGCAAGAATAGGCTTACCGGCTGTCACCGTACCGACAAGTGGAATATCAAGCGAATCGGCTGATTCGAGTGCCGGCACACGGATCGTTCGGCGTTTTCCCTCTTGAAGCTCAATCAAGCCCTCATCTGAGAGCCTTTTTAGATGACTGTGAACGGTCGACGTTGATTTTAAGCCAACACCTTCACAGATATCGCGAATTGAAGGAGAATAGGCATTCTCAATAATATAATCGACAATATAGCTATATACCATATCTTGTGTTTCTTGAACATTTGCCTTGGTAAACGGATACTTTTTAGCCATAATATTCTCCATAGATCTGTCAGTTTCCATTGCCTAACTAAATGAATTATAACAAAACAATTGTTCATTATCAACTGATATGACCTTATGTATAAGCGCTTATATGATAGAATATAGATCACTAGGAGTGAAATATGTCAGATCCAACGCAAGGTAATGAAAGGTTTCGTCGCGTAAAGCCGAAACCATTTATCTCATACAGAGAGCAAAACGATCGTCAAGCGGTCGACGATTTATCACGCCATTCCGTAGACCAATTGCCGGACTATGGTAATAAACCAATCGAACAAAATAATAAAGAACAGCGCCAATCAACGACGTGGATTAAAGATCTTTATCGTGTCGACAAAGTGAATTTAGAGAGCCAGAAAAAGGCCGGGCATCGTGTATTTCGTTTAAAAGGATACACAACAGTCGGAAAGATTAATCGCAAGTTCAAACAAGAGAGACAGCAGCGTCTATTAAGAAATGCGCTGACGACACTTATGGTGATCATCTTGTTGATCATTCTTGTGGCCATTTACAATCCATTTAGAGATATGAGTGAGTTTAAAAAGATCAGTGGCGAAGATAGTCTTTATAAAAATAGAACGACGGTAACGACAACAACGGATGCGAGCGATTCATCCAGTACCACAAGGAGTACGCCTCGTACAACTTAAATTGTTCAACAAGAATTTTCAATCAAACAATTTCATTAATCGAGTTTGAGACAACCATCGCGAATCAATTGTTTTATCCATCATTTTAAAAGAGTGTTTATGACCTAGTGATTGTTTTGATAACGCTCGATTCATCCTGGAGCCATCTAAAAACGACGTTTTATAGAAATAGTGGTTTTTCGAGAGATTTCCAGAAAAAGTTAACGATTGACGTAAAATGGCAATTTTGAGTCTCTTGTACTTCGTAAAATTTGTATTTTACGAAGTACGATTAAATGGATCGCCCATACTTATTTGATCGTCTTGTTCGTATACGACCTCTTCCCTCAATCCGTTATTCGATGTAAGGTGATCATGATCACTCTTTAAAACAAGTGGATCAATAGAATCCGAGTCGTCGAATGCGGTGACGAAATTTCATTCACGGTGTAAAGCTCAACCCATCAAACGGTTCTCAAGAGGTTTTAGGATGGCGTCTCGATCAAGATCCGGTCGAAGCTCCGCGAAGTAATTTAGAGCAATGCGCGCTCCCTTATCCATGTTATGAGAACCGGCAAGCACATAGAATTCACCCGGCTTTGCAAGCGGTAATGTCTCGTGAATGGACTGAACGAGATTAGGCTCATAGACAAAGCTATATCCGGCCTCTTCTAAATCGGACAAAACAGCTTCTCTCTCATCATCGTGGACGATATCGCGCGTACGAGCCGTATCGACACTCGACGTGACATAGAACGTCTTCCAATTGATTTTATCGCGGAACAAAGCGAACTGGGCGATCACTTCCCTATTGACGAGAACGCCGCGATTTCCGCGGATAGCGACCACAATATGAACGGGTTTCCCTTCTGTCATGACGACAAGAGCCTCGAGCATTTTTCTTGTATTATCTTCATCACTGATATGATCATCGATCATCATAAAATCGCCATCGTAGATTACTTGCAAGCGTCTTTCGACACCCGGAAAAGTTTCCATCGCTTTAATCGCGTCTTCCACGCCTATACCGTAATACAAAGAAATCGTTATAGCCGCCATAGTGTTATACACCGTATGTCGACCGGCCACTTTAAGCTTAACCGGCCAACTCCCCGACTCTATCTCCCCTTCACATGTATAAAAGGGTTCATTAACTGTATATTCGAATTGCGGAAAGCCACCTGTCATATCAAGCTTTTCTGCCGAGATGGTGACATCACGATGATCGATGCTGATTGTAATGACATCTCCCTTTGTGATATTCCTCGACTCGTAAACGCGTGGATCATCGCGATTTAGAATGACCGGAACGCCTTGGGAGACGTTTTCGACAAGTTTTAGCTTTTCCAGATAGTATTGTTCAAATGAACCGTGATCCGGCATATGATCAGGTGTTATATTTAAGAAACATACAACATCGTAATCTATCCCATAGACGCGATATTGCGCTTCAGCGCTTGATGAAACTTCCATGGCGACGACTTCAACGCCGGCGTCTCGCTGTTCCGCAAGCATGGCGTGAAGTTCGGAGCTCTCAGGAGTCGTCAAATTTGATTTTTCTCGTTTACCGCCATAGCTATACGCGACGGAACCGATGACAGCGGCTTCAATATCATAGGATCTTAAGATATGTTGCACCATTGAAGTCGTCGTTGTTTTGCCATTGGTCGCCGTGACACCGACCATAAAGAGATCGAGATCGGGAAACTCAAAATAACTCCGCGAAAGCTCGGCGAGCGCACGTCGGCAGTTGTTGACTCTGATCTCCGCTATTTTTTCAAGCGATTGAGGCTTCTCAACGACAACCGCAACGGCTCCCCTCTTGACTGCTTCACCGATAAAGAGGTGTCCGTCTGTTTTCATACCCGGAATCGCAACGAATATACACCCCGGTTTTACTTTGCGTGAATCGTATGTCACACCCGATATTTCAGGGTCAAAAGGTAGATTGATAATTTGCGCTTCAGATAACGAAGGTAGCAATTGCGAGAGTTTCATATCAGATCACCGAACGAGTCGTTGACACGTTCCTTTCTACTGTACCGTTTAGTTTAGAAGAGCGTCGTCTGGCGTTGGCGCACTATCATATCATTTCAATTCAATACAATTGTTGGTCACAAAACTAGCGCAACGTTTTTTAGGCGTAGGTGAACCATCCTTGATGCACGAGCAATTCAGCTGTCAGAATCGAACCTCCGGCCGCTCCACGAACAAGGTTGTGCGACAAACAGACAAATTTGTAATCAAAGATAGGATCTTCGCGCAGCCGACCGATCGAGATGCCCATTCCGCGTCTCGATGAGACGTCATACTTTGGTTGCGGGCGGTCTGTCTCTTCAAAATAGCGGATAAACGGACGCGGCGCTGACGGAAGATTCGCCTCCCCCACCACGCTCGAAAAGTCACGCCAACGCATGAGGATATCTGTTGATTCGATCGGGCGCCGGAACCTTACAAAGACGGCTGCCATATGCCCATATTCAACGGGAACACGAAAGCACTGCGAAGAGATAAGAGGTTTTCTGGCCAATTCAATGCGATCTTCGCGAAGTTTGCCCCATACTTTGAGGGGCTCCCATTCGCTCTTTTCCTCTTCCCCGCTGATAAACGGAATCACGTTGCTCTGCATCTCCGGCCAATCGGCAAGACGTCTCCCGGCACCTGAGACGGCTTGATACGTCGTTACAAAGACTTCCTCAATGCCGAAATCCATCAAAGGTGTCAACGCAGGTACATAGCTTTGAATCGAACAGTTAGGCTTGACGACAATGAACCCTCGTTTCGTTCTGAGACGCTTCTTCTGCGCTTCAATCAGTCGCGTGTGCTCAGGGTTGATCTCCGGCATGATGAGCGGTACATCGGGTGTCCAGCGCATGGCCGAGTTATTGGAAATGACAGGGATCTCCGCTTTCGCGATCGCTTCCTCCAGCTGGATTAAGGCGTCTTTTTCCATATCGACGGCGCTAAAGACAAAGTCGACCAACTCTTGAAGAAATTCTATCTCGTCTGTCCCATGCACCAAGATGTCTTTGACAGCGTCCGGCATCGGTTCTTCTTGCCGCCACGATTCCCCGACGGCCTCGAGATATGTTTTGCCTTGCGATCTCGGGGAAGCCATCAAGGCCGTAATCTCAAACCAAGGATGGTCTTGCAAAAGCAAGATGAATCGTTGCCCGACATGCCCCGTTGCGCCTAGAATACCGACACGAAATTTCTTCATTTACTCAAACCTCATTTGCCTTCACGTATTAACTTGCACGTGCAAAGTATAGCAATTCTATCATGGAACGGCATCATATGTTTGTTAGAATGAAAGCAGTAACACATGATAAGGATGCACATTCGTGAGCGAAAAAAGAAAACAACCGATCGATTCATTTCAGAGACTTGAAGAATTTCTAGGCTATATTCAAGCTATTTTAGAGCGATCGGCCGGAACAGTGAGGCAATACCGCTATGATCTTATCTTGTTCTTTCGTTTTTTAATTGCCGATAACAGGAGGCTCCAGCCTGAAGATGACGCGTGGGCTTCCATCGATATCTCGATCGTCAATGACGAATTTTTGCGTTCGCTTCAGCTCTCCGACCTCTACTCGTATATCACATGGTTGGCCGCGACACGCAAAACATCGCCCGCGACAAGAGCAAGACGTACGTCCTCCTTGCGAACCTTTTTCGATTATCTCACGACAAAGGCGCATGTGTTAGATGAAAATGTCGCGGCAAATTTAGAGCTGCCGAAACTCACCAAACGACTTCCACGATATTTGACACTTGATGAGAGTCGAGAATTGCTTCAAGTCGCGTCAGAAGAAGATTCACGTCTGTCTACACGCGATTACTGTATTTTGACTCTATTCTTAAACTGCGGGTTGAGGCTTTCCGAGCTCTGCGGTATTGACATCCCCGACTGGCGTGAGGACACGCTCGTCGTCCTTGGCAAAGGCGATAAGGAACGGACGATCTATCTCAATGGAGCTTGTATCGCGGCGATTCGCGATTACCTACCTGACCGCATCAAGCCCATCCCGAGCGACAAAGACGCGATGTTCATCTCGAGGCTCGGTAAGCGCGTCACCGACCGAGCCGTTCAAAACATTATAAAAAAATATATCCGACAAGCGGGACTCGATCCCGAGCGATATTCCACGCACAAGCTACGCCACACAGCGGCAACGCTTATGTACCAATACGGTGAAGTCGATATCAGGAGTTTACAAGCGATATTAGGACATTCGACCGTCGCGACAACAGAGATCTATACGCATATCGACGAACGCTCACTTCACGACGCTGTCGAACAGAATCCACTCAATATGGAGCGAAATAAAACGTCTCAAACATCCGACGAGAACTAAATTCGCTCAGACTTCGTCATAGGAAAAGACGATCACTATTCTCGCTTGAAAAATAAACCACTATGGTCGTCTAAATAAAGAGCCAATCAATAACAATCAGCGAAGCAAAGTCTGTTAATGCCGAGAAGTGGTGTGGCCCCCGCGATCGTCATTCCGAAGAAGTACGTTGGTTTTTTCAAATCAAGAAAATGGATAAGTGTGCCGTTGCAGATCGTACTGCCCGTGACGAGGACGACGTCGGGCCAGACGTTCAGCGCCTCGTAGGTCGCCGCTGTCGCCCCGTTCTCAACCGTCACACCATAATGAACGGTCCCGATATTCATCTCGTTTAAATCAAAGACACGAAGCTCAAATCGCTCACTTAAGCGTTGGAACATCGCCGGCTGGTATCCGACGAGAAGCACTCTCTTCGGCTTATGCAGCTCATCAATCCTTTTAGCTATGTCGACAGCGCAAAGCTCAGGACCGTCGTTTCGACAGTGGATCGTCGCGTCTACGAGCCCCAGATGCGACATGACGGCATTGAGCGTCGCAATAAAGAGACCGAGCGCTTGCGGATCGCGTTCAAAGTCAAGCGATTTGATCTCTTTTAATGTCCCTCGATAATTTGAAGGAGCGTCCGTAAAGGCCTGTCCCTTTGTCCCACGAAAATCAGCTTCGATCACGACTTCTTTTCCCGTGATGATGGGGAAATCTTGACGTTTCGTATCTCCGATGGCTTCATGCAAAGAAAGCGTTTTGGCTCTTATCTCTATCATCTCGGAATCGAGATCTTCTTGCTCGATGATCTCAAGAAAACGAGTTCGAAGAAAAGAAAATAGCTCTTCTTTATTCTTAAATTGCTTCATGCGACTCCCCTTCTTTTCTATGCTTTAATCCGATTATACATGTCCCTCGCGTTCCTTACCCAAGTACGGAGCCATGTTCAGGCGAATAGCATCTGAATCAGGTGATTATCAGATGATTTTTTCTTAACGGCTGTCTGATACAATGATAATCATCACTAGCTATCGATCGACATTTGTCATGATCGTTTGACCATGAGCGCCATTGCCAATCGTCTTACAGATCTTCAGAGAGGTTTTGTTATGGGAACAAACAGAAAACCATTTTCAATTATCATGATGACAATCGTTTCGATTGGATTATCCGGTTTTTTTCTTTTCGGTTTATGCGGTTGCAAAGATTCCTTTTTTAGACGTGATGCATACATAAAAAACAAACAGTTTCGTGTCAACAAGGATGGCGTCACCTCCAAGCGAGTCGAAGTTACGATCAATCAATATAACAATGGTGTCCTGACCGGGGTCGTCGAGAGAGACAACGATGATTTCAAAAAAGGACAGACAATCGAGATTCGTTTTGATGAGGATGAAGAAGAATTCAGATCTGAAGCTAAGATGAACCGCGACAATATCGAAAAGCAATATGAGCAAATCGTCGGCAATTTCAGAACCGTTGAGTACTTCTCTTTTGATCAGGCAGACATACCTTTGGTCCATGCGTTTCGATTCTACTTCCCTCAACGCTAGGACTTACTCCCCTCCTGTGTCATGTTTTAATAGCCCTAGAAATTCCGCGATATCATCTTCATAGTGGCCCTCGAGTAAAGTTTTGGCTTCTGTGACAAGCCGTATCTCGCCGTTCAAAAGAATAGCGACGTGATCGGCAAACCGTATCGCCTCTTGAAAATCATGTGTCACAAATATAATCGTACAACCGATATCATGCCAGATCTGCTCAAACTGATGATACATATCTTCCCGCGTCGCACGATCGAGCGCTGAGAAAGGCTCGTCGAGCAACAGCAATCTCGGTTTTAGAATGAGTGCTCGCGCCAACGCCGTACGTTGCGCTTCACCGCCACTAATTTGGTGCGGATACTGATCTTGTATTTTTTTGATTTTAAAGTTCTCTAATAATTGATTGACATCTCGATCGATTTCATCTTGCGGCTTCTTCAAACTGACAGGTCCGAACGCGATATTTTCTCGCACGGTGAGATTGGGGAATAATGCGTAATCTTGGTAGACAAATCCGATATTTCTCTTCTGCGGTTTGATCGAGCAAACGTGATCACCAAAGAGCAAAACCTCACCTTCTTCAGCGCGGAGACGGCCGGCGATCGTCTCTAACAAGACGGTTTTGCCGGCGCCTGTTTTGCCGAGGATACAAAATCGCTCACCATCGAGGACATCAAGATTGACATGCTTAAGAGTGAACTTTCCACGCGTGACACGCACGTCCTTAAGAGAGATAGCGTACGGAGATTTATTCATGAAGTCAGTCGTCACATTCGTCATTCTCTATCCCTCTTCTCTCTGCCAACCAAATTAGAAATAAAGAGCGACAATCCGGAGACGACAAGCATGATCGTCGCGATCGACATCGCCATATCGGTATTGCCAGTCGAGACGGCGAGATAGATCGCGCCGGGAAGTGTTTCTGTCTTTAATCGTGTGATGCCGACAAGCATCAGCGTTGCGCCAAACTCACCCATCGCGCGTGAAAACACCGTAATAAACGTCGTTGTCAATGAGCGTCGCGCATTCGGGAGAATAATACGGAAAAAATAACGTTGTTCCGAAGCTCCCAATGCGTATGCGATAAACTGCCAGCGCTGATCGAGGCTTGCGAAAGCGGTCCTCGCCAAGCGAATCGCAAAAGGCAAATTGACGGTCAATTGCGCAATGACAATACCAAGCGGTGTGAAGACAACCTTGAAACCGATACTGTCAAGAAAACGCCCGAATGGTGAAGAAAACAAGATCAATAACGCTATCCCGATCAAAATATACGGCAAAGAAAGTGTCAGTTCCAATATGATCTCAATGATTTTCTTGCCACGAAAATCGACATAGACAAGTGCATAGGCGACAGGGATCGCCAAAATAAGACAGAGCGACGTTGAGATCAAGGCCGTCGTCGCCGAAAGCCGCAAAGCAAACAAGACTTCCTTATCTGCCATGGCATCGCCGAAATGGACAACGCCTCCATAGACAATGGCAGCGATCGCGGAGCCAATAAATAACAGTACAAAGACTGTGACGACACATGCGATAAGGGACAAGCGTCCCCTACCCATGTGTTCTTTCACTTTCTTCTGACGCATCGCAATCAAATATCTCGCAACAGAGAATTTTACTCGCCGTCAGCTAATTCGTATCCGTATTTAATCCAAATATCCTTCGCGTCTTGCGAACTGAGAAATTCGTCTAAAACCTTTACAGCCGGCGCGTTGGTCGCGCTTGTAAGCTTCGCGAGTGGAACCACTTTGATGAACTTTTCCATCCCCTCTATCTCAGCAATCGACATTTTCTCTAAGACGATGTTCTCTTTCCAGACAATGACGGCATCGGCTTGTTTGTTTTCAAGGATAATGGCCATTTGAGGGGCTGTTGTCGTTTTTGAGACGATGTTAACTTTGTCCGCGATACCATTTTCTTTAAAAATAGCCATCGCAATTTTGCCGATCGGCGTTGCCTCGGGATCACCGATGACAACTTCAACACCGTCTTTCGCCAAATCAGCGAATGTCTTAATTGCTTTGGGGTTGTCTTTCTGCACGCCGACGACAGGTATGTGTTTAACCAAATCACGGCTTGACGCGACTTTATCCTTAATGGGCTCTAGCTCATTCTTTGCACCGGCAACAAAATAATCGCCTTTCCCCGTCGTATTAATCTGCGTATGAGCTTGGGCGGCGTTGACGTAGATGACCTCAATCTTTTTACCCGTCTTCGCTCAAAAGGATAGAGATCGCCCATTTAGTCAATTTACTCATTAAGCATCTCCCCCTTTTTCATTTAAGTATTGGTCATAAAAGTAAGGTTTAAAATCAATATGGTCTAACTAGTTCATGGCAATCAAAAAGGCCGCCGGCTTCGTATAGGCGAGTATGTCGATATGAGCTTGTTTCGCTACACCGTCAATTTCGTAGTCTATAACGAGCGTGTATACCGCATGATAACAATTCTTGTCACGAAACTTCTCATCGCGTATGGTAACTTCTATCGCACCTGATGATCCCTTTGATAGTACTCTTGTTTCTCCAGGTTCCCATTGCTGATCTATAATGGTCGTCCCAGAGTGAATGGCGAGAGTCGCCTTCGTCACTTGGACTGAATCTGACGCATACATTGACATACCCGTGATCTTGACATCTTTCGTCGTTTCGAAATCAAGGCGTTGCAAGACTATTTTCCCATCGGGAATTAATTTTATGTTCATTCCATATATGCCGGAAGTAAGAAGTTCGAATCCATCATCAGAGTCGTAACTTATGTCATCGTAGTTAAAATGGAACGAAACATCTTTCTCGTAGACTTTCCCTTTATATGTCACCTTTATAGAGGAAATCTTATCAACCTTCGACGCCATAACCGGCTTTAGATCAATCTGCAGATGGTATCGATAGTACTGAGTAGGATTCTTTTTAGACCAGTCTTCGTACTCACTCTTATCTCTTTTTTCCCACGCTTCGTATTTCTCTGCTTCTTCACGGTATTTTTCGTCTCTAGTACTTATAAACAGCTCATGTGTTTTTTCGAGCCTTCTGTATTCCTTCCAATCAGTCCGTTTAAAGATCTGATAATGAAGGAATTCAAAACTGTCGACTTCTTCGTCGATAAGAGAAAAAGGCACCGAGTCAATCTGATCAAGAGAAACACTCAAATCTTCCTCTTTAAGGGGCTCACTCGATACAACTGAAAATTCGAAATACTTGATGGTTTTTGACGCAAATATAGTTAGTTGCGGCGAATCAAGGTCGAGTAGCAAGGTATCTTTGGGAAGAGCCGTCGGTTGTTTAAGGTCACCGGGCGGTGTAACATTCGAAGCATCTGTTTGATCAACCTGATCAACTGATCCGGACGGGTTTCCGCCCGTCTTCGAAGACGTAGGATCCTCTGATTTTTTACACCCGTGGCACGCAAAGATCGAACCTAAAATGAACAGGACAGCTAGCACCATGGCAATTTTTTTACGAACCATAAACATCTCCTCATCAATACAGTTCACAAAATGTGAAGAGAAATAATGCACTAATCACATTCTCCTAATGTCACAGATAACTCATGAATATTTTTTGCAAATCTGTATACATTACTGACTTACACACTATATACCTATCATTTATTAAATGCAATAATTCGCGAACTCACAATAAGTCTTTTCCCATATATATATATATATATATATATGCTATATCAAACTATTTATGTGGTACCATGATTGATCCGAAGCTAATAGGCTTCTTTGCATCTATCGAATAAGACTTTTATACACAGAATAAGGTGGGATAAGCCCATCATTGATCATATTATGCACCGATGATAACTAGCTGCATAATTATTAACAAAAAAGCGGCTTCTCAGAAGCCGCTCTCTAATTCAAGTATCTGACTAAGATTCGCTTACGCGCGCATCTTCTCAAAGAAAGCTTTGTAAGCCACATAGGTGGTGTAGACGTCGATCTTGCTCGTCAGCTCGAAGCATGAGTGCATGGAGAGAACCGGCACGCCACAGTCAATGACGGATATACCGAGGTCAGCTTGATAAATCGCGACCGTACCGCCACCGCCCTGGTCGACTTTGCCGAGTTCACCGGATTGCCAAGGAATCTCGCAGTCGTCGAGCAGTCTTGTCACTTCGTTAAAGTATTCAGCATTCGCATCCGACGTACCACCTTTGCCACGTGCGCCGGTGTATTTGCAGAACGCGATTCCGCGGCCCGAATAACTGTGGTTAAGAGGATCTGAGACAGATGGGAAGGTCGGGTCATAAGCCGCCGTCACATCGGAGGACAGCATCGTGGAATTCTCGATGTTGTCTTGCAATTCAATTGCCGAGGGTTCGCGTCCGAAAATGGAGCGGACCATGCGTTTTTGGACGGATGGGAACAGCTGCGAACGCGCGCCCGTGACACCGCCGGAGCCTGTCTCCTCCTTATCGTAAAGGACGAGCATGGCCGTGCGCTTCAGGGGATTCTTCAGGTCGATCAGAGCTCTCAGTCCCGTAT
>CAZBOM010000027.1:11429-13121 GCA_964493375.1 uncultured Mageeibacillus sp.
TCAAAGAAATGCGACTGCATGCCTGTGGCTCCGACGCTGCCGATCTCTTCTTTGTCGACCAGCAGACAGCAGGCTGTGCGCTTCATATGACAGGTTTCCAGCATGGCAGCCAGCGAGGTATAGGCACAGACGCGGTCATCTTGACCGTAAGCGCCTACAAAGGCACGATCAAAACCGACACAACGCGCTTTGGCCGCGGGAACGATCTCAATTTCAGCGGTGACTAAATCGCGCTCATTAAAACCGTATTTTTCATACAAGAGATGGAGAATACCAAGTTTGAAACGCTCCTTGATATCTTCCCCACCCGGGAAAGGAATACCTCCCACAAGAACGTTCAGCTCTTCACCGGTAATCACTTCCGACGCTTTTTTCTGCATTTGATCGGCGCCGAGGTGTGGTAACAAATCGGTGATGGAGAAAACAGGATCGCCCGGATCTTCTCCGACGCTTAATTTGACGGTCTCACCATCTTTCAAAATGACGACTCCGTGCATGGCAAGCGGCAGCGCCGCCCATTGGTATTTTTTAATTCCACCGTAATAATGCGTTTTCAATAACGTCAAATCGCTCGCTTCATAAACAGGATTCGTTTTCAAGTCAATTCTTGGAGAATCGATATGAGCGCCGACGAGGTTGAATCCCTCGAGAGGATCACCGGATCCGATCATCGCCGCGATGAGCGCTTTTCCGTGTATCGCTTCGTAAACGCGATCACCCGGTTTCAACGATTCACTCGCGACATAAGGCTTGAAACCATTGTCTTCCAAAAGCTTCACCGAATAATCGACAAATTCGCGCTCTGTTTTACCTTCATCGAGCGCTACTTTGTAATCGTCGCAGAAATCCATAATGGCTTTCATCTCTTCTTCATTCTCCGGATTCCAGAGATTTTTGAAAGAGAATGTCAGCTCCTTGCGCAGTTCCTCCGCCTTGCTTTTCGCGTCGTTTACATCTTGTTGTTCATTCAATTTTTCTTCGATCATAGATGATCCTTTCTATCGTTGTCTGTACGCTTATATCTTCCCTGAACGTTGCTTTGTTTATAAATTTTATGACTCATCACCGCATGCGCAGTGCTCGTGATCGTCATGTTCACACTTGCCTAGTATCGCGAATTTTTCTTTCCGCTCCGGTGTCATCAGCCCTTCGCGGTTGTAATAGTCCTCAAGCGCTTTTTTGACGGCTTGTTCTGCGAGAACCGAGCAATGCATCTTGACGGCAGGAAGACCGTCGAGCGCTTCTGCGACGGCTCTATTCGTGATATCGAGCGCCTCATCGGTCGTTTTGCCGATAATCATCTCAGTCGCCATACTCGACGTGGCAATCGCTGAACCACACCCAAACGTCTTGAATTTCGCGTCGACAATAATGTTGTCCTCTATTTGAAGATCCATTTTCATGATGTCTCCACAGACAGGATTGCCGACGGTGCCGGTAGCAGTCGCGCTTTCAATCTCGCCCATATTGCGCGGATTCATGAAATGGTCCAATACTTTATCGCTGTATTGCATGATGATCCTCCTAGTCAGTGTAAAGGTCCGTTGTCAATCATGTCCTGAACCATTATACAGATTATTATTATTTACGGCAGTCGATACGACAGCCGGTTGTCTCACGATTTATAGCCCGTAGCTACCCTCGATTTCGATGTCGACGCCACCTTCTTCAGGGATCAAAGGCTGTAGCTTC
>CAZBOM010000027.1:13131-14366 GCA_964493375.1 uncultured Mageeibacillus sp.
ATATTGCGCGGATTCATGAAATGGTCCATTACTTTATCACTGTATTGCATGATCATCCTCCTATTCAATGTAAAGGTCAGTGTCAATCATGTCCTGAACCATTATACAGATTATTAATAAATGCGGTAGTCGCCTCTATACCACACATCTTGTCAAACTATTTATAGCCCGTAGCGACCCTCTATTTTGATGTCGACGCCACCTTCTTCAGGGATCAAAGGTTGAAGCTTACCACGTTTAAAATCTGAATAAAGCGGCGACATATCGCGCAAGCGTTCAATAATTAACGGCAGGTCGATGAGGAAACGATCAATCTGCTCATCGGTTGTATCGATGCCAAGCGTCACTCGCAAAGAGCCGTGCGCAATCTCCGCCGGCATGCCGATCCCGAGCAACACGTGCGATGGATCAAGCGAAGCGGATGTACACGCCGACCCACTGGAACACGCGTATCCGAGCGAATCGAGAAGCAACAAGATGGACTCACCCTCAATAAACTCAAACGAGAAATTGGCGTTGTTGGGAAGGCGTTTCGTCGCGTGACCATTGAGCTTTGTGTGCGGGATGCGCTGAATAACACCTTGAATGAGTCGATCACGCATGGCCGCCTGTCGAGCGGCTTCGCGATCCATATCGGCGAGCGACATCGTCAAGGCTTTCGCCAGAGCTACCGCGTAAGCGACATTCTCCGTCCCTCCGCGCTGTCGTCTCTCCTGAGCTCCCCCGTCGATCAAACGATCAATACGAAGTCCTTTACGCTTATACAAAAGGCCGATGCCTTTCGGAGCGTATAACTTATGACCTGAGAATGACATCATGTCACAGTTCAACTCGCGAGGATAAACGGGAATCGCACCGAGCGCTTGAACGGCGTCTGAGTGAAACAGAACACCTTTCTCTCGACAAATCGCGCCGATCTCACGAATGGGCATAATGGTGCCGATCTCGTTATTCGCCATCATCACGGATACGAGAATCGTATCGGGTCGGATCGCTTCTCGCACTTTCTCAGGGTCGAGTATCCCCGTATGATCAACGTCGAGATAGGTTACTTCAAAACCTTGTTTCTCAAGCGCTTCCATCGAGTGCAAAACGGCGTGGTGTTCTATCGTCGTCGTGATGAGATGTTTGCCCTTCCCTTGATGCGCGTGTGCCGCCCCTTTAATCGCCCAGTTGTCTGATTCAGTGCCGCACGATGTAAAGAAGATCTCCTCAGGGAGCACTTTCAAGGCAGC
>CAZBOM010000028.1:0-14171 GCA_964493375.1 uncultured Mageeibacillus sp.
CGAGATAAGAGGTGGCAAGCGTCTGATCGACCGTGATCTGCCGGTGAGACGACCCGCTCGCCTCTTCTGCAATTCTTATCTCTACTCGTCCTCTCGACAAGCACTCTTGCGCTTTTGAACGAATCAATGGTTCATAGACATTGAGCGCTGAGGGCATCCGAATCGATAACTCGAGATAACGATGGTTGACGGAACGACACTCCGCGCGAAACGTTCTGTTTTGCTCCGTCGCTGTCGCTCTTCCGTATCCTGTCATACTTCTTGGCATAGTCACTTCCTGCTTCTGTCTCTTGATGACTGATTTTTGTTAATCTTTACTCTAATCTTAAAAACTCAATTCGCCAACTCCCCGTTTTCTCCGATGAGATACGGGCGAAATGCCAACTGATCGGCGGACGCGATCACATATCGAACGCCTCTGATCACCGCGTTGGAAAGATAAAGAGAGACGTGATGGTGTATATGCCCGAAGACACAGACATCGATCTTCTCTTCTTCCAATCGCTCACTGAGCATTGACGGCGCACCTTGTTCAGAAATCGGCGGATAGTGCATCAGCGCGATTGATTTGCGATCTTGTTGCTCGCGTTTTCTTAATTTATTGAGTTCGTCAAGTGATAAATTAAGACGAATGAGCTCACGCTTCAAGATTTTCTCGTCTTCTTTCGAGAAACCTTCGTCGTCCGGCAGAAGCCACCCTCGCGAACCACAGAGAAAGAAACCGGCGACAATAATCGCGTCATTGCGAAGAAATCGCAATGTATGAAATCCCTTGTCTGAACAAAATTGTTCCATTTTTCGCACGGTCGTCCACCAATAATCATGGTTGCCACGAAGTAAAATCTTCTCGCCGGGGAGTTCGTTTAAGAGTTGCAAGTCAAGCTCCGCTTCCTCCAAAGAAGTCGCCCACGAAATATCGCCACCGACTAAGACGGAATCACCATCCGAAACCTCAAGTTTCCAATGCTCGACAAGTCGCTCCACGTGATTTTCCCATCGACTACCGAAAATATCCATCGGCTTGTCGACGGAACGCGCTAAATGTAGATCTGAAATGGCAAATAGTTTCATGTTTGGCTATCTAGGCTCAATGCCCTTATCTTTCTTCTCGTGAAAATGATTGTACACTGCTTCAGCGACCGCGTGCGGTATCCCTGAGATATCCTTTAGTTCCTCGAGCGTCGCCTCGCTTATCCTCTTGCTCGAACCGAAGTGCTCCAGCAACGCTTTTCTTCTCGCCGGTCCTACACCGGCGATTCCCTCTAAAGAATATTGGGTCGCTTTTCTTTGTCTCGCTTGCCGGTTGTGGCGCAACGCGAAACGATGCGCTTCATCTTGTATCGACGTCAATAAATGAAGCAAACCGAGTCTTCTGGCGCGTCTATCCTCTGTCTCATGAGATCGTTCTTCTAAAGCAGGAGACCATTCCGCGCGCGATGTCATCTGTTCCGTCATATGCTGGGACAGTTTCATCGACGATAGCGAGGAGTTCTCACCGTCAAAAGGTATGTCTGTTTCGCTCTCACCCCAGCTAAAATCAAACGAATCGAGTGATCCGGCAACCGCCAACTCAATGATTTCGCCCGATGGCAAAACAAGTCCACGCGTGCGGTGTCGATCATCCTTGACGATTCCGCCGACTTGGACTCCTCTTCCTCGAGCTAAGGGAAGCACGGCCGACACATGACCTTTACCGCCGTCGACGAGAATGAGATCGGGACGAAGACCGAACGACTCATCGTCAAATCGCGCGAGACGGCGACTAATCACTTCGACGAGTGCTTTATAATCATCGATTCCGTCGAAACTTTTAATCGAAAAATGACGGTACGAAGATCGCTCCGGTTTTCCATTTTTAAAGACGATCATCGAGCCGGATCGAGCGCCTTTTCCGTGGTGCGATATGTCGTAAGCTTCAATTCGAACGGGCGAGCGTTCGATTTCAAGGAGTTGCCCGAGAAGCGCGAGCGTTTGTTCCAAGACGTGCGGATCTGATCCCCTTGATAACGCGCGTCTCATCAAGGCTCTATCGGCATTTTTGAGCGCCAACTCAACAAGTGCTTTCTTCGCCCCTCGTTGAGGCGTATGAACCGTCACGGCACGTCCGCGTTTGGCTCGCAGGAATTGCGTCAGAAGCTCACCGTCCGGCAACGGCGCTGATACAAGCACATCGCGAGGAACTTGCGACGGCACACGGTAGTGCTCGCGAATAAAAGACGCGAGGTACGTTCCATCTTCTCCACCGCTATCTTCGGCAAACGTATGAACACAGCCCGTCATACGTCCGTCTCTAATTTCAAGTTTGGCGATCGCAACTTCATAACCATTTCGATGGAGAGCTAATACATCGCGGTCTCCACCTGCCAAATCAACAACACGTTGCTGTTCTCTCAACCGAGCCAGCGCCTGCCACTTCTCACGCAAGGCGGCGGCGCCTTCAAAATCAAGTCTGTCGGACGCGGCCAACATCTCGCTGTGCAGTCGCTTGATCAGATCGTCGGTCCGACCTTCAAGAAAAAGCACGACCTCATCGATCATGGCGCGGTAGGCCTCTTTTGAGATTTGTCCCGAGCAAGGAGCGAGACAACGGCCAATATGGGCATTCAGGCAAGGACGTGACTTGCCAATCTCTCGCGGCAGGTCGAGGTTACAGCGCCGAAGCGGGAAAATAGTCCCGAGCACCTGCAAGGCTCGGTAAATATCTCCACCCAACCAAGGCCCAAAATAACGCGCGCCCTCTTCGATATCTTCGCCAACTCGGAAAGCTTTCATGACACGCGGGAAGTCTTCTTGAAGCGTGACATGGATATACGGATATTCTTTATCATCTCGCATGAGAATATTGAAGCGAGGCTGATGTTTTTTTATCAAGTTGGCTTCCAGAACGAGCGCCTCTAATTCATTGTCGCAGACAATCGTGTCATAAGAAGCAATCCGAGAAATCATCGTCGCAATGCGGTCGTCGACATCGGGATTCGGTGTGAAATAATTGCGAAGTCGCTGTCTCAGTGAGTTGGCTTTTCCCACATATAAAACAGAACCCGACTTGTCACGCATGAGGTAGACACCGGGTTCTTCTGGCACTAATTCAAGTTGTGCGTTAAATATTTTTTGTTGTGTCTGACATTTCGTCATCCGAGAGACAATTCCCTTCTGACGGTGAACACTCCGTTGCTGTTCGCTATGCGTCAGCGTTCATGTATTGTGTAAGCTCATTCAGCGCCTGTTCATTATCGTCGCCATCGGCCATCAACTCGAGATAATCACCGTGCTCAATTCCAAGAGAAAGAACACCGAGTAAACTTTTCGCATTGGCGCGACGGCCGTCTTTCTCAATAAAAATACTTGAACTAAAATTAGACGATATCTGGATAAGCATCGCGATCGCCTTCATTAATGTCTCCTCTTTACAATGAAAGATGACATTTTTTCTTGACATGGCGTTCCTCCGTTTCGGCAATTCTGGCACAACAGGGATAAAATTGTGACGATAGTATAATGAGAATTCTCATAGACTGTCAATTAGTGTTTGAACAGCTTAACACCGACTTTTCGCTGAATTCCTTGTCGTTACAACCATGAACGTTACAAAACACCTCTCATTAAGATGGCCGATTCACCCGTATCGCGGTAATAACCTTGTCGCTCGCCCACAACTTCGAAGCCGAAACGCTCATATAATGATCGAGCGGCATTATTCGTCTCGCGTACTTCGAGTAGCCACGAAACTTTGTCATGAGCTTTCGCGATCGCTCTCATCGCTTTCATTAACATCATGCCAAACCCTCTTCGACGCCAATCGCGATGGACGGCAACACTTAAGATTTCCAGTTCATCATCGAGCCACTGGCCGATGGCGAACGCGACAGGCGTATCGTGGTTTAATTCATGGTTCCTAATTGGACAGAGAACGATCACACCCGGTACACGCCCGATATATTCAGCCATACCGTCTCGTCCCCAAGGTGTCGGTTTCGATGTTTCATCGAGCACGACAAGTTCGTCGAGATCATCGAAAGTAGCGACTCTTGCGATCCATTGAGAACCATCACGCGCTATAAAATGAAAAAACTCGCCATCGTATCGTGTCTTATCGTCCATCAACAGAAACTCTTCACTCTAACCTTCGTCTCGTTTCTCACGCTCGGCCGATGAAAGCAATCCGTAGTGAGCGTCTAAAAGAAAAGGGTCCGTTTCGGCCATTCCCTTTTCGAGCCTTTCCAAAGCGATCTGTCCGACAACAGAAGCGCGTATCATGCGCTGATGCAACGGTGCGAATTCGATCTCAAAAGGAAGCAAAAGATGATCTTCCGCGATCACTTGCTCTAAGACAGCGATGCCATCACCTGTCACAATCACTCGTTCGCCGGACATCACATGGTCTTTCGCTAACTGTATGAACTCGCCAACCGGTCGAGGCTCATCATCGAGAATGTGTTCATCGCCACGAAAAAGGCTTGCGAACACGCGTCCTCCGCGCGCGTCAAACATTGGCAAAACAGGACCGTCATGAAAAACTGTCGATCGAGCCAAGGCGTGGAGCGACGAGATACCAATGGCTTTCGCGCCGACAGCATAAGCCATGGCTTTTACGGAGGCGAGACCGATTCGAATACCGGTGAATGATCCCGGTCCCGTCGTCACGGCGAAAAGGTCGACATCTTTAATTTGCAGATCAGCTTGCCGGAGCACATCATCGACAGCCGGCTGGAACGTGATGCCGTGGCGATAGCCGGTCGCCAACAACAGTTCGGCAATGGGAACGCTGTTCTTTAAAACGGCGACAGACATCGTTCTCCCTGATGTATCAGCCCCGAGTGTAATCATCTGTGTAGCCTATCCTTTCCATCCAATTGTTGAATCAATTGACACGCCGCGTCTTCTCGCCCTTCAGGGAAAATGAATCGAACGATTCGTTCGTCATCGAGTTCCCCGTATGTCATATGAAGTTCAATCGTGTCATGAGGGAGCGCGCTTCGAACGCGGTCACCCCATTCAATCAATGTGATTCCGTCATGGTATGTTATTTCATCAAAACCATGGTCGATAAAATCATTTGCTCCTTCCAACCGGTAGGCATCGAAATGATGAAGCGCCGGCTTGCCCTTTTCGGAAGGCTCATGGATATGCAAGATGTTAAACGTCGGACTCGAGACATGCCCTTTGACTTGAAGCCTGTCAGCCACACCGCCGACAAAGCATGTTTTTCCCGCGCCGAGACTGCCCGTCATCAAAACGACATCGTGAGGACGAAGCATTGAAGCGAAAAGTCGGCCGAGGTTTCTCGTTTCTTCCGCCGAATGCGTGACGACTGAAAATTCCAAAGGGCATCTCCTTCTTACAAACTGTTCCGAGTTCTATTCTACCAAGCGAACCAAAACCCTTGTCACATTTCAGCTTACTCAGAATGACAAACATGATCCACAGAATGAATCAAACATTTTTTAATGCAGAAAGTGGCAGAGTTCGATCTGCCACTTTACACAAATACTTAATTTGATCAATTCGGCGCTTATCGCACGGCAAACAATGTTTGCCACGTCGATTGCGACGCCCAATACACGATTAACGCTTGGAGAACTGGGAAGCTTTTCTCGCTTTTTTGAGTCCCGGCTTCTTGCGCTCTTTGATGCGCGCGTCTCTCGTAAGGAATCCGTTTTTCTTCATCGTCGCTTTGAATTGCTCGGCGTCTGCATCGACGAGAGCACGGGCGATGCCGTGACGGATCGCGCCGGCTTGTCCGGCAATACCGCCACCGCGGACATTGACAATCACGTCATAGCGATCGAGAACGTTCGCTGCCATCATCGGCTGACGGACGATCGCGCGAAGTGTTTCCATCGGGAAATATTCGTCAAACGATTTCTTATTCACTGTAATCTGACCGGTACCGGGATAAAGCCTGACGCGTGCCACAGCTTCCTTCCGACGACCTGTCCCGTAAAAAAATCCTTGTTGGTTAGCCATATATCTCTTCTCCCGTCACTATAACTCGATTTTTTCCGGCTTTTGCGCCTCGTGCTTATGATTCGGTCCGGCGTAAACCTTAAGTTTGCGGAACATCGAACGACCAAGCGAATTTTTCGGTAGCATACCGCGAACGGCTTTTTCAAGGACGCGTTCAGGATGCGTCGCGATCATGCGTTCAAAGGGAACTTCGCGCAAGCCACTCGGATAACCGGTATGGCGTCGGTATAGTTTCTGTTGTTCTTTCTTACCGGTGAGTACAACTTTATCGGCGTTCACAACGACAACAAAATCACCCATATCCATATGAGGTGTGTACTCCGGTTTATTTTTCCCACGAAGGATGGCCGCAATCTCTGTCGCAAGGCGTCCGAGGACTTTGCCTTCTGCGTCAACGAGATACCAACGACGATCGACATCGCTTGCTTTTGGCATATACGTTTTCATTCTTATTAAACTTCCTCCAACTATTGCACGTGCGCCACAAAGCGGCGCGACACGAGCACCATCTTAACAGGATGTTTTCTCTCTGTCAACACGTATTTGAAAATAACTTAGTAATTCGATTGATTTCGATTGTTTTGACGTTTTATCGCCTTTTTTCACTCTCTGTATACACGCTTTGCGTTATGCAGACACGAAGTGTCTTCACTACCTTTGACAAGACAAAATTAAAACTTGCGCAGATCGGATTCGCTTATTCATCTTGTAAGCAGAAGAGTTATTTCAAAATGACATCAAGTTTTTTAATCGCGCCTATTGGGTGGGCGAAAGTGGTTTTGCCCTTCCCTCGGTTGTCGTGCGTTAAATGGATCTCGGACTTGCGCCGATCGATGTCCGGGCGATGGAACGACTCGACCGCGTGGCGAACGTTGCCGGTCTCGTGATCTCTCATCGTCATGATCATGTGAAATAGGCGGGCGTTCGCGCTGTTCAAATCTTTGCGAGTCGTTTACCCTTGGCCGGTATTGATCAGACGCGCCGCGCTCTGCCGCCATGGTCTGTTCCCTTCGCACGTAAGATTCGCGTCGATCCTCTCGCCTTCGATAATCAGTCGATTTCCGACGGTGATCGTGCGACTTCCCCCAACTGCGAATAAGTATGATGAGTCTTATCACCATAAAGATAATGGCGAGAAGTCCGATAACCATGAGAATCTTCAACACGATCGGCAATCCTCTGACACTTGCAATGATTCCGGTGCCCGTATTGCCCGAGACCTTGGGCTCACTCACGTTCGCTCCGGGGTTCACATGACTAGGATCATGATCTGTATCGGCGGGGATGACATCCTCGCCCGACGAGGAAGGTTCTGTTGGATGCGTTGGTAACGTATTCACAGTTGGTACTAAGAGATTAACTTGACGGTCTATAGCGGGACTGCCTATTCTTCTCGCTCCTTCTTCTAAGAGAGCGCGGACAGGTAATGCACGAGCATACCATGGGTTATCAATATGGGCACTCGGCAACGTAATGCCAAGCGCGACACAAATAATCAATTTACCGTCATGTGTTTCGCCCGAACCGACTAGACATTTGCCGGCTTGCGGTGTTGTCCCTGTTTTGATGCCTGTATAGCGGGCAAAATATTTTGAATCAAGGAGATCTGCCCAATAAGCGATAAGACCGTTTGAGTTCGACATCGATGCCCAAAAAGCGTCCCGGTGACTCTCAGATGGTGGCAAGCGGTATCGCTGAAGTCCGACGATATGCGCGATTTGCTGATTTTTCATGGCGGCTAACGAAATGTACGCGAGATCACGTGCTGTCGTGAAATGACTTCTATCTTGCATATCAAACCCGGCTGGATTCGTGAAATGCGTGTCATTTAGTCCTAATTGAGCCATGTGCTTGTTCATCTTTTCGACAAACAGCATTTCAGATCTTTGGGGATCATTTTCTCCCCTCGGATCAATCGCTCCGTACGCACCACCGTAATTCTGAGCAATGACACGCGCGACATCGTTTGCGGAGGCTATTAACAAGGCGGCTAAACTGTCAAGCGTGCTGATCTCATCACCGGCTTTTAGACCTTTAATCCGAGCCGAATTAGGATCCCCTAACGTTATGGCTTGCTGGGAAACTCTCAACATGCGATGGGGGTCGTAATTTTCATCATCGACGAGAGTGAGCGCCGTCATGATTTTCGTTGTACTTGCATTAGCCCGTCGCTCATCGGCATTTTTCTCGAAAATAACTTGGCCGGTACTACCGTCAAGGACACAGTAGGCTTCTACCTTTACTTCCTCATAAGTCATCCAACCATCATCGTCAAAGGCGAACAAGTACGTCGTGTTGACTGAAAATACAGTAACAAGCAAAGCACACGAGAATAACAACATGAAAAGCCCTTTTTTAAGGCTCATTACGATTGAACTATACTTGTTTTGCTTATCAATTCTATTTCGCACTGACTCTTTTCTCCGTCTGAAACAATTTTTCTTTTTAAACTCTCGTCTCAATACAATGTGTTAAGTACTGCATCTCGCAGAGACCCTTCAATGGTTGGAATCGAGTCGGTCGATTCGCACTCAAACGATTGGCGTAACGACGTCCAGGGTGAAACAGAGGCCTCTTCAGAAAGCTTTTCCACTATTTCTCTGCGCGTCTGTTTTGCGTCGTTCGCACCAAAAAGCGATCGCGAACAGATGTAGTGATCAAGTAAAGGCGATCGCTCAGAAACGAAACACGTCTTGCGAGTATCGTTCTTGTTGGAGTGAGAAGCCCAGCATGCGATGGCTTCCGCCGTGCCGCGACCAATCAGATAATCTGTTTTATCGTAAACAGTTAAGATCACCTTTTGACATCGTTTGAATTCACAACTGCCGATTGTAAACGATTGGCAAAATAATTCGGCATCACTATAATTCAGTGTCAATGTGCCATCATTTTCAAAAACGCCCATCTTTTCTATCAGCTTTTGATTGTCTCGTCCAAAAAGCTCGAATAAAAGTACTTCAAAATTGATCGGCAGGCGTGTCTCGCGTTCGTGTTCGCGCTCTTTTCTTTCTTTGGAAAACGGCAACGCACCTTTGGTGAATAAAGTTGTCAAAGATTGCGATTCACCCTCGCCCACATAGACGCGAGCCACCGGCAGCGACGCGCTGCTCGCATAAACAAGTCCTGTCAAAAACGCCAAATCGTCTTTAGCGATGACAAAATCGACGCCCTCTTCCCCCATTTCGTCTGACTGGCGATCGAGTTCAACGAGCGAAGCGGCAACAAGCGCTCCCGCCGCAATAGCTTTCAAAGGATTGGAATCAGACAAGAAGACAGGTTCATAGCTTGTCTCGAAAAGGCGTTGCTCAAAATCGAGATCAGCCGATAAGCGAGCAAACTCTTGTCGCAAAGCACTCTCATTCGATTTGTAAGACAGAAGAGAAGATCCTTTGTGCTTCAATACATAGGCTTCATCACGACGATCACTTAAATGATTCAACAGCACAAAAGCTGGCGCGATCTCTCCATAAGATAAAGCACGAAGAGCCGAAATAGCAAAATCATCACTTGAAACTATCATGATATACGGTCGTAGACGGCGGTTCCTCTTCTCTAAAGCGCGTGGCAATAGTTGACAAAACACGGCCGTACTGAAATCATCGAGTGTGCCCGTCGGGAAATCATCTCCCGAAAGAAGGAAATAGTTCGGTAAATATTGATTGACTTTACAGAATGGGATATCGATCGCATGGTCGTCTTTTGAAAGAGATGCCATGGCGCTATCCACTATTAAACGCCATTCTTCGATCGAGAAGTCAGGCAGAAAACGGTGAAAAAATGTTGCCATCACCATCACGGACGATAATGGTTTCAATTCGTGAAAATCAATCGTCTCAGGAGGAAACTCCGGCACAAAAATACCGCCGGAATTAGATAAACCTCTGACGATCGCGTCAAGACCGCTTACAGATTCACCATCTCTTGTGTTGATAAACCGCATGAATTATCTCCCGATCAATACTTGAGCACATCTACCATTGAGCGCTCGTTATCAGTCGCCATCCGTTTTTCCAAATGCCTTCCGGTAAGCATCGAGAATCTCATCAATTGACTCATTTTTACCGGCGCGCTCGTTCAAGGCTGTCTCAATCCATTCGAGACGTGCGCGACGGTTTTCATTTCTAACGATCGACGGTCGAATGGCGAAGTAAAAGATAAGAAACAAGATGGACGCGATGATTACCGCAATCGTAATCCCCTGTATAACTTTAGCCGAACCAAAACGAGATCGCGACGATTCCTGTGAGAAATCACTCCCCGATCGAAGAATTTCTTCTTGCTCTTTTCTCGAAGCCATCTGAACACGCCCTGTGCCATCCTCATCAGCAGCTTTTTGAAGTATCCCACTACTCGCTAAGCTTGCTCGGACCGGCAATAGCTTCTGTTCTTTTCTCCTTTTTGAGCTATCGCGGGCTTCTTCTCGTATCCGTTCCTCACGAGCTTCTTTGCGCCATCCGTTGACGGTTGGCGCGAAATCAGAATCGGGAGAGGCGAGCAGGACTTTCTCAAACTGTTTCTCGGCTTCGGCGAAACGATTCATCTTGGCTAGCAGAAGTCCGTAAAGTATTGACGCTTCCAGAAAATGCGGCCAACTAGAGCTCAATTTTTCCAAAGCGATCATGGCGACATCTGTATTATCCGTATGAATCTGTTCAATCGCACGGTTGTATACCGAGAGAATTCGCTCTTGCTCACTTCCTGAAATAGGTAACGCTTGGGGCAAGCTTTTGAGTTTTTCAAACTTTAGAATCACTCGGTCCCAATTAAACACTTCTGCTTTGTTTTTTACGGGAGGGGTCGCATCTTTCATGACTAATCCTTCCTCTTCACTTCAGCGTGAATTCGTGCCTCCTGATCTAAATGGTCATGCACGGCCGATTTGATGCCGGATGCCAGATAGAGAGAACCGCAAGCGCAAATTAAGGCGCCCTTCTCCTCTGCCATTTGGAGCGCCTTCTCGACGGCTCGTTCAACATCAGGTTCCGCGAGAATGACGGCTTTTTCTTTATTATGGACTAAAACTTTTCCGACTGCCTCCACTAATTTATCGGCATCAAGCTTTCGCTCACTCGGAGGTTCTGTCGCCAAAATGCCCGCGACACGGAAAGATGAATCACCGAGAAGCGCCTCAAGCATTTTTCCGTAATCTTTATCAGCAAACATACCGAGAATAAACACGACGGGATCATCATGAGAAAGTCGACATAGCGCCTCTTTGAGCCCAAGCATACCTTGGAGATTATGCGCTCCGTCAAGCAAAACAAACGGTGAACGAGAGAGAACCTCGAGTCTTGCCGGCCAAACGGTTGTTTCAATACCGCGGCTGATCGCGTCACTGTCAGCGAGTCCGGCGTTCGATATAGCGAGCGCCGATTGCATCGCATAGATTGGCTGATACGGGCCGAGCAGTTTTGTCGAGTATTCCCTGTCCGTGTGTCGCGACCGGAATACTTGACCCTCTCTGCCATACTCAAGCGTCTCAATATCTTCATAGCCGACAAACGTCAGAGGTGCATTCATTTCACGACACCGCTCTTCGAACACTCGTCGAGCTTCGGCCGCGTCTTCAGGTGAGATGAGCGCATCGGCCGGTTGATAGGCATAAACAGGTGTTCCGTATTTAATGATGCCGGCTTTTTCGCTCATGATCTCCGCCATGGTGTTTCCGAGGCGATCCATATGGTCATACCCCGGTGCCGCCATCAAAATCGCCACCGGTTTTTCGAGAACGTTCGTCGAGTCATATCGACCGCCAAGCCCCGTTTCAAGAACAGCGTAATCACAACCTTGTTCCTTAAACCAAAGAAAGGCGACCGCTGTGATCATATCGAATTGAGTCGCGTGAAGCCCCGTTTCAGCACCTGACTTCTCGGCGGCTTTTCCGACAACGCCCATTAAGCGCACGACATCGGCATCGGGGATCTCTCCTGTCGTCAAATCAGCGTCGAATCGCTCGAGATCGGCAGGGCCGTCAAGCACGCGAATACGCTCATTAAATCGAATGAGGTAGGGAGAGGTATACCAACCTACTTTGTAACCCGCCTGGCAAAGCATATGCGTCAGATAACTACTGATCGATCCTTTACCATTCGTGCAAGCAACATGAAATGACTTCATGTCACGCCACGGGTCACCTATTTGTCGATACAAATGGCGGGCGCGATCGCAACCCAAAGTCCCTCCGAATACCTCGGCTTTATTAATTGTTTTCAGCGCTTCATCAATATTCATTCAATTGTTCAAATCCCTTCGGGAAAACTAAAGAAAATCATAACAGATAAGTCCAAAAAATATGGCTTTATTCATCTAGTCATCTGTACGAATTGTTACGCTTGGAGAATTCACTTCCGAGTCAGCTCGATGAATATCTTGCTTCATTTGAGCCATTTTACGAGTCTCGCGCTCTTTTTCTTCGACCTCCATCTGGAGTTTCTCAAAAGCGACTCGCCTGTCATCTCGCTCGGGGACGCCATAAAATGACGCGGCATCATCAGCGCCAACAGGCAGTTCCTCTGATAAACCTTCATGACCGTTCAACGCGCAGCCACTCTTATCGGCGATATCGTCAGCTTGGCAGTACTCGTGCCTGAAAACGTATAATTTTCCTGTGACACGATTCCCAAGAATGACAAACAGTAACGCCAGAAGACGCGCGAGCGGGAGCCCCTTAAAGACTTCAAATTGAATATGAAGGCCATAGTAAAGAAGAGGATAAAACAGATATGTAAAGAAAGCCGATGCGTGTCCCCGCGAACCGAATAAATTCCTTGAGCAAGTGGTCCGTTGAACGAAACACCCAAATGCGATTCATCACATAAGCAGAGACAACTGACGCGATAACAGCCGGTAAATTGGACCAGTACCACTGTCCCAGTCCAAGTTGACGGCTAAGTAGTGTAAAAACACCGAGATCCACAATGGTCGCAACGAAACCCGAGATGAAATATCGAATAAACTCTCGGGTGAAGAATAAATCCTTCAGATGCGCCATAAATTTTTTCATAGTTCGTCCTTATCAAGGGGATCATCATCCCGTGTCGTTTTACCTAGACCGAGCAGTCGTTTTTTCGAGACGCGTCGTTTAGGTAACGGTCTATTCATTCCCGGCTGGATAACACTAATATCATTTTCGAGCGACAGACGTGATACACTCCCTTCTTCCGAGTCAGCAGACTTGTTCTTATCCTCTTGATAATCGTCTGCCAAATCGTCATCACCAGTCTGTTTACGACGTCGACGCTCTGAAGCCGATTCTACCACTTTTTCAAGACTAGCCCATTCGCTATCTAATTGACTCGCGACATTAACATCCACAGAATCAGCGGTCACTTGTCTATCAATCTCGCCTTCAACCACCAAAGGCTCCGACTGATCGAAAGCATTTTCGATCACGACGTTCTCTCCATCAGCCGGTACGGCTTGTCTCTCTTTTGGAGATGATTCCGTGCTCGTCATGTCAACGATACCCAAACGCTTCCAAGTTTCTTCTCTGGAAGAGAAACCATGGTCAATGTCTATGTCGCGATCATCCCATAACGCATCTTTTTCATCTTCATCAACCATGTCAAAATCAGGATCATACGCCTTTGCTTTTCTAGCACGGAGAATAAACCAGACGATAACCACGAGCAGTGCGATGAGCGCAAGACCCATGCCGGCCCACAACCACAAAGGAGCGGTGAAGCCGAATAAACTAATGTTTCCCTTGTCGTCCATTGAGGCATGCTTATCGCTCGGGTCAGAAGGTTCTGTCGGAGCCGTTGACACAGGAGGCGTTTCCGTCACTATGGGAGCATGCGGGCTGAGAAAAGAACCCGCAAGCGGAATGATCCACAAATCGGCGCGAATCAAAGAATCGAGTGTTCGATCATAAAAGTACAGTGCTTTTTTATCGCTATCATTCATCCTAAGAGCGACGAGATTTAGATCCTCCGGCACTTTGATTGAAACGCCTTGCCAAGTCAGCGAATTACTTCCTTGCGACACCGAGCGAGATTCAGCAGGATTTGACACATCTGTTAAAGCACTTTCGTCTGACGAAGTCGTGCTTGTACTAGATTCTGATTGAATCGGTAAGGACGTATCTTGCGGAGTCGTAGATTCAGAAGGATCGGGCTCTCCCTCATAGTTCTTCCAATCTGGTAAGGGAGTATCTCCGCGCACTTTTAACATCAGATCTTGGAAAGATTTTTGCGTGATGTAAA
>CAZBOM010000029.1:0-13878 GCA_964493375.1 uncultured Mageeibacillus sp.
CCGTTGAGCTGCAAAACGATTTATTCCATATTGTTTTCACCGTTGTTCTGTTATCGCTCGCTTTTCAAGGAGGGCTTATGCCTCTTGTCGCCATTAGAACGAAGATGTACGACCCCGACGGCGACGTCATGAAAACATTCACCGATTATGAAGAGGAAAGAAAGCTTCACTTTGTGATGACGATGATCTACGAGGATCACCCATGGATCGGACGCATGTTACAACACGTCTTCCTTCCTCAAGATATCCCGCACGGAAAAACGATTTTCGAACAAGGCGACTGCCTTATCCTCAGCGCGTTGCATTATGATGACGCGCTCGACCATATAGAACTCAGCGAGCGCACAGTCAAAGAAGGCGACCGATTTGCGGGACGATTCATCAGAGATTTAAAATTCCGCACGCATGAGCGCATTGTACTGCTCGAACGAGCAGGCGAAGTGATCCTTCCGACGGGAGATGTTCAGATTCAACAAGATGACATTATCGTCATCCATTGGATGAAACCTTAATAAAATAATAATCAATTATCAAAATTACTCTCATGTTTATGCTCATTTTGAAACGAGCTATCGGCATAGATGGCGTCTGGCTCTCATTCTTAGGGGCAGAATTCATGGGCTTTCTTTGGATGCAATTCACGTTGCGACGGAAGACGAAGAAATAGCATAGTTAACGATTCGAAATAGCCGACAAAAGCCAAAAGTGTGATAAAGTTCATGGACAGATTAAGCGATAAGCTCTAGAATCGAATCACTGAGAACACATGATAACGCCGAGTTCAGGATCACACTTGACATATCGATCTTTGTATTTGAAGATCCGTGCTTGAAGTAGTGATCGTGTTTGTTCATTTAAGCTCGCATGATAAACGAGCGCACGACATGATTGTTGAACATGTTTTTTAAAATCGTTCCTCGGGCAAACTGGAAGGAAGATGATATGACCAAAAAAGATAAAGATAAAATAGACATCCCCTTTATGGATGAAGAAAAGATAGACGAAAACGAGACAACGGAAAGTTCTGACGAACTAGAGTTGCCGTTTGACATAGACGACAGTATTGAAACAAGTCTCATATCAAATGGTTCGGACCATGATTCGAAGCGCTCCTTTAAGCGCTCTAATCGCTCATCAAAGCGACTTGTTCGCGCTACCAATCGCACGACGAGCGGCGTACTCCCATTGATCCCTATGCGAGGCATGGTGATCTATCCCGGTGTCCTGCTTTCATTTGATGTCGGCAGAGAGCAATCGATTCAAGCGCTTCGACGCGCGATGGACGGACGACATGAACTCATCCTCGCCAGTCAAATGTCGCTCGACGCCTTCTGGCCGGAACCGGAGCAAATTAATCGCGTCGCCACGCGTGTGTTTGTTCGCCAAGTATTGGAGCTGCCGGACGATACACTGAAAGTCCTCGTCTACGGTTTGGAGCGCGTTGAAATTGAGGATTTTGTTCGATACGACTCGCATTATGAGGTTCGCTATACGTCACTTCTCTCATCGGCACCGGATAAAACACCGATGCTCGACGCGTCGATGCGTCTGATGGTCGATCTCTTCCAGCGTTATTCTGCCATCTCCGACCGCGTCACTCCCGAGGCGGTGACGCTCGTTCGCAATGAAGTGGACCCGGGGCATGCCGCCGATGTCATCGCCGGACAACTTCCCATTCGATTTGACGAGCAGCAACAAATACTGGAAACGATTTCAGTTATCGACCGCGTCCAGATGATTCTTCGAATCCTTCATCGAGAAATCCAGCTTTCCGAATTGGAGCAAAAAATCGCGATGCAGGTCCAAGCGCAGCTTGAGAAAAATCAGAAAGACTATTACTTGCGCGAACAGATACGCGTCATTCAAGAAGAACTCGGCGAAGAAGGTGATTCCGACGATGAAATCGGACAGCTGAGAGAACAGCTCGAAGCATCGACTATCCCTGACGAGCACAAGCCAAAAATCGCGAAGGAGATTGATCGCCTTGAGAGACTCCCGTCGCATTTTCCGGAGTACGCGACTCAGCGAACATGGGTTGAGACATTACTCGAATTGCCATTTGGCCGCATAACGCCGGAACGTCATGATTTAACAAGAGCTCGTCGGATCCTCGACCGCGACCATTACGGTATGGTCAAGGTAAAACAACGCGTCATGGAGTACTTGGCCGTTCGCAAATTGCTTGTCGAGGCTGAAGGCGACTCGCCGCTTCGCGGTCCGATTCTCTGCTTCGTGGGGCCGCCGGGAACAGGTAAAACATCGATTGCCAAGGCCATCGCCGAATCGCTCGGTCGCCACTATCACCGCTTATCGCTCGGTGGCATTCGCGACGAGGCCGAAATAAGAGGCCATCGCAGAACATATGTCGGCTCCATGCCCGGGCGCATCATCCAAGCGATCCGCCACGTCAACACAGATAACCCGTTGATTCTGCTCGATGAAATAGACAAGCTCGGAAGTGATTTCAGAGGCGACCCGTCATCGGCTCTTCTGGAAGTGCTCGACCCTGAACAGAACTATTCATTCCGCGACCATTACATTGAGATACCGTATGATCTTTCGAAGGTCTTGTTCATCACCACCGCTAACACGGTTGAGACCATTCCGTCCGCGCTTTATGACCGCATGGAAGTTATAGAAGTCTCCGGCTATACAGAAGCGGAGAAGATTGAGATTGCTGTCAATCATTTAGTGCCTCGTGAACGCAAACAACATGGGTTGACCGGTTCTGATTTGCAAGTGACGCGCGCAGCCCTTGCCAAAATTATCCAAGGGTACACGGAGGAAGCCGGTGTCCGCCAGTTGGAACGCGAGATCGCGAGACTTTGCCGTCGAGCCGCGATTGTCATCGCTGAGGGAGAAGAGGAGAATGGGGTACGCAAAGCTTTGCGTGTCACGCCTAACAACCTTATTGAACTTCTCGAGAAACCGCGTTACTCGTATGACATGGCCGACAAAGAAGATCAAGTCGGTGTGGCAACAGGACTTGCTTGGACTTGGGCCGGCGGTGACACGCTCGCCATCGAAGTCAATATCATGCCCGGTACAGGTAAATTGATTTTAACGGGGCAACTCGGCGATGTCATGAAAGAATCGGCGCAGGCGGCGCTTACTTACACAAGCAGTCGCTCAGTCTCTTTGGGTCTCGATCCCGAGAAGATGAAAGAACGCGATATTCATATCCACGTCCCGGCCGGCGCCATCCCGAAGGACGGGCCTTCAGCCGGCATTACGTTGGCAACAGCACTCGCCTCGGCTCTCACCGGATGGCCTGTTCGACATGAAGTCGCGATGACCGGTGAAGTGACATTGCGAGGACGCGTGTTGAAAATTGGCGGGCTCAAAGAAAAAGCCGTCGCCGCCCACCGCGCCGGTATTCGCACCGTTCTCATCCCGAAGGACAATGAGCGAGATATCGAAGACATTCCCGAAACAGTGCGAGAAGCTCTCGACTTCCGCCCCGTTTCAAATATGGATGAAGTACTCGATCTTGCCCTCGTTAAGAAGAGCAAGATCGAAGGCGCTCACCTATGCCGGTCAGAAGACGCGACTGAAAATAATGCGGATAACAAGTAAAGAGAACGTAACGTTATTTATTTGACGCGCGACTTGATCACTTCAAATCCGAGTGCTTCAATCGTTTTCTCGACATCTGAGACAGAGACTTTATCCTCGTCGAAGTCAAAGCGAACGCGCCCCGTATTGAACAGCACCTCAACCGTGCTCGCCTCTACGCCTTCCACCAGTTTTGTGGCGTTCTCAATCTTTCTGACACACGATGGGCATGTCAATTGTTCCAGCTGAATCGTTGCCTGTTTCATTTTTCATGTACTCCTTTTTGCGTAAATACCTGCCGGTGAAATAACTCGCCGGCAGCGTTTTTTATATTGCCTGCGATCTTGTTTTATATCTCAAGAGTCGCATACCGTTTAAGATGACGACGAGAATACTGCCTTCGTGAACAAGCATGCCGATAGACATGTTCATCCAATCACTAAAGAAAACACTCGCCAACAAGAAGAAGACGACACCGACCGCGATCACGATATTCTGTCGCATATTGCTCGCTGTCGCTTTCGCAAGACCGAGCGCGTGCGGTAAACGATGGAATGAAGAGTTCATGAGAACAACATCGGAAGTCTCTATCGCGACATCCGTCCCGCCGCCCATCGCAATACCGACGTGAGCCAACGCGATGGAAGGGCTGTCATTCACACCGTCCCCCACAAAAGCGACCTTCCGACCTTCCGCGATGAGTCGCTTGATAAAATGGGCTTTATCCTCGGGCAACATGGCTCCGCGCGCCTCTGTCAAACCCAACTCGTCAGCGACAAGATCAACGGTGTTCTGATTATCGCCGGAGAGAAGAACGAGATTCTTAACCCCTAGCTTTTTCAGTTTCAAAAGATCTTCCTTGACCGTCGGGCGGATCTGATCACGTATGCCGAAAAGGCTGTGCACTCGACCATCGATCGCCACCCACACCGTCGAGTTGCCTTTTTTTTCCAACACGGAGACATCAGAGAGCATTTCCTCACTCAAAAATATGCGTTCATCGACCATGAGAGATGTATTGCCGATGACGATCTGAAAGCCGGCCACTTCCGCTCTAATGCCGCCTCCCTTGACGACCTCCGTCTTATCGACTCTTTCGTAGTCAACTTCCCCGATATATGAAACGATCGCCTTCGCCAAAGGATGATCTGATTCACGCTCGACACTCGCCACGTATCGAAGCGTATCGATCGTATGTTTTGAGTAATAGATCACATCAGCGACTTCGGGGTTTCCCACTGTCAACGTCCCGGTCTTATCGAAGACGATCGTATCGACATGGCTGAAGTCGTTCACGACTTCACTCCCCTTAAAAAGGACGCCGTGTCGCGCGCCATTACCAATACCGGCGACATTTGAGACAGGCACGCCTATCACGAGCGCGCCCGGACAACCTAAGACGAGAATGGTGATCGCAAGCTCAACATTTCGGGAAACAAACCAAACAACGAGCGCGAGCGCAAGAACAGCCGGCGTGTAATATTTTGAGAAACGATCGATAAAACGCTCTGCCGCCGATTTTGAGTCTTGAGCGTCTTCCACGAGTTCAATGATTTTGCCGAATGTCGTATCTTCCCCGACTCGATTCGCAATGATCTGTAAAGTCCCGTTCTCAAGGATCGTCCCCGCGTAGACGCCGGCATTTTCCAACTTATGGACGGGAATCGATTCACCGGTGATGCTCGCCTCATTGATATACCCTTCGCCTGACAATACCATGCCATCGACGGGAACTTTGGCTCCCGTCTTTACCAGAAGCGTATCGCCGACATCGACATCATCGACATCGATCTCTTCATAATCTCCGTTTGGCATCAGTTTAAGAGCGTTTTCAGGAGACATCTCCGTGAGCTCTTTTATCGCGGAACGCGTTTTATTGAGTGTGCGCTGCTCGAGAAAAGCACCGAAAAGAAAAAGAAACGTGACAATGGCAGATTCTTCTAGATTTTTAATAAAAAAGGCACCGACAACCGCCAGAGTGACAAGCACTTCAATGCTGACAACTTTGACGCGCAACGCTTGAAAAGCCTGGATGGCAATAGGCAAGAGACCGATCGCTGAAGCGATCGCCAACGCTGCCAAGGCGACCGGTTCATATTTAAACCCCCATTTCGCCGTAAGACCGATGGCAATAAGCATAGCGCTTAGAAGCGCGATGAGATTTTTTTTGCTTAAGACAAATCGTTGCATGAACCGCTCCTATAACTTCTATCCCTCTGGCAAAATTATAGGAAGCAGCCGTCTGTTTGTATGTTGTTATAACAACAAGCGAACACTTGTTACATGTCTAAGCGATGACAGTGTCCGCGCTATCGGTTAATGCGAATGAAGCCATCGCGACACTGCCAACATTCCCTAAAAACAATTTCGATAAAGGAATGCTAAGAGCGTATAGCAATGCCGCGAGAATGGCATAGATGGTAGAACGTGTTTTGATATTCAAAGACGCAACACCAATCTAAATATATAAAACAGTTTAATCAATGAGCAGCGATTTCACCCACGCCTCGAGTGCTTCATCGTCCTGCTTGGCAACTTCCACAAACGAGGGGTCCAAGTACTCCAAGATGTGAAAATCATTTTCGCCTTTCGCTTTATAGACGATGGCCTCCCCATCTTCGGAGCCTGAGAAGTCTCGACCCGGGGTGTAACCTAGTTTGTTCAAAATCTTGCTAACTCTTTTGAACCCCTCTTCGCGTTGCTCTATGTACGCTTTAACCTCCGCGTTTTCAACGATGTACGCATCAACGCGCGTCGCGCCGTCGACCACCCCTTGGTTGGGTTGAGTGAGAAATGGAATGGACACCCAGTACACCTCAACGTCTTCGGAACTGTCGAACATAAAACGTGTAAATGGCACCAAGTTACCTTTATAGTTAACTTCCAAGTAATCGGGCAACGCTTCCGGCGACAGCGTCTCGTACTCGAATGTATAGTCCTCGACTGATTCCAGCACTTTTTTGTAGCCGGGAACAAGCTCCAAAAAGCTACGTCCATCTTCAATCGTTTCGAAAGCAGCTAAGGGAATTTCCCTTTCTCCTTGACTTAACAAGAGTAAAAACATATCGACCTCCTAAAATCTAATGTTTCAATTATAACCCTCAGAGAAGCTCCTTTAATCACACGAGCATTTCTTTGACAAAGCTTAACTGATGACTCCATTATTTCCTAGAGAAAGCTCCGCCGATAACGCCGGCGACGACACTGATCGGATGCGTCTGAAGAATAATATGCCCGGGTCCGGTGACGACTGTATTGAAGAGACCTTCGCCTCCGAAGAAAGCGTTCTTGATACCACCCGTGCTGACGATATCCATCCGGCATGTATCACTCATCGCGGCGAGATAGCCCGTATCAATCACCATCTGCTGTCCGGGCGCCAAGTCGTACTCTACCGCGTGACCATCGATTTCGATGAATGCGATGCCGTATCCTGACAATCGTTGCATGATAAATCCCTCGCCTCAGTTTTTTCTGGAAATGGACACTAAGTTCGACGGTCGACTCCGATGCGAGAAAAGCCGATTTTTGACAGATGATGCTCTGTTGCGGCGTAATCTGGAACGCGCGAATCGAGCCCGGGAAACTTGATGCGAAGGCGATCATTCCCGTACCATTCGACGGCGTGTAATGGTTCAAGAATAGGCTCTCACCGGAGAACATGCGTCCCATGGCTTTACCAAAACCACCGGCTTGCGTCTTTAACTGCATGTTCGGAGACATCCAGCTCATCGATCCGCTTTCGCAAATCATTGTCTCGTTCGGTTCGAGGTTACAGATGACAACCGGTAATGGTGTCCCTTGAATTTGATACTGCATAAAATAATCCTCCTAATGGATTAACGCCCTTGCGATCTCTAAAATATTTCACAACAAGGTACGACACATGGTCTATTTTTTTATTCTACAACTTCTCAGCTATGTCTAGGGAAAATATATGATAAAAATTTTTTACATGTCAAGAATATTTAGAACAATGAAATCGCATTTGAGTTATCAATAACGAATCATTCCGGTCACTCTTTCTGAAATGAATCGACTCATGCTAACATACGATCAAAGGGCGTCAGGTGAAGGAGGGAACATCATGAGAAAAACTCAAACTCAGATTTGTTCTTGGAACGGACAGCCACCCATGCTCATTCTCATTAAAGCGGGACTTGCCATTGGACTTTGTTACGTTGTTGCATTCGCGAGTGAGCCATTGACGAAAGTCGGGCTCAATACGGCCTTTCAGGCCGGTATCGCGACCATTCTATGCTTGAAGGAAGACGCACCGAACAGCTTTACAGAGGCGATCAATCGAAGCCTCGGTACATTGCTTTCCGCCGTCTGGTCATACGCTTACATTAAGCTGTTTCTCGGCGTTTTCGGCTTGGTGCACGGTTCGGCTATTTTTTATCTGACCGATTTGATTTTCTTAATCCTCATGATCGCGTTTCTTTTATATATCAGAAGACCCGGAGCGATCATATGTGCCGTCGTTGTATTTCTGTTATCGACGATGCTGCCCGTCAGCGTGGCATCGCCGTTCAATTACGTGCTCCACCGGAGCATCGATACGGAAATCGGCATCGTCATCGCGCTCTTTGTCAATTGGTTACCGCCTCTCAACCGTTTCTTCCATTACCATTTTGATCGCAAGGGAGACAGCTGCGAGGTGCGAGATGATTCGCGTTAATCGCCCATAGCAGCATTCCGGTCCTGTTTTGCTCGCTCAATTCGGCAGTGCTATTTGGTCGAGAATACCGTTCAAATAAGCGATCGTGACGCCGTAATTAGTCATCGGCACACCGGCTTCTCGAGCGCGATCAATCCGCGTCTGCACATACTTTCGATTAAACATACAAGCTCCGCATTGAATGATGAGATCGTATGACGAAGGATCGGAGGGAAAATTTGTCCCGCTCGCGATATCGACTCTCAACCCCTCACCTATTCTCTTTCTCAAAAAGTTCGGGATTTTGACGCGTCCAATATCTTCTTCGAGCGGTGCGTGCGTACAACATTCGGCAATGAGAACACGCGAGCTCTCCGTCAAGTTGTTAATCGCGGATGCTCCTTCGATATAATAACGAATGTCACCTTTGAGCGCCGCGTAAAGCACTGAAAATGACGTCAACAAACTCTCTTTCGGCTTCAGCTTATAGACCAATCCGAAGAGCTGAGAGTCGGTGATCATCAGTTTCGGTGACTCATTGAGCGCGGCAAGCGCCGTTTCCACTTTGTCAGCCGTCACACTGATCACGACGCATTTCTTATCGAGAAGCTCACGAATCGTCTGAACTTGAGGTAAGATCAGCCTCCCTCGAGGCGCTTGTATATCTTGAGGCATCACAAGCAACACAATATCCCCTTCTTGAACAAGCGACCCTGTGATGTCGTACTCACCATAATTTTCCGGCAACAATCTTGAAAGTGCGGCACGTATCGTCTCGCGGCTCGAAGGATCGGCCACATCAAGGATAAGTGGTTTCAGCTTTGTTTCATCCTCGATTATCTTGGCAAGTTCGGTAAAATCACATGGTTTTCCGAAGGTGTTAATGATCGCTAAAGCGGCCGTCTCTTTCTGAACGAGTTTGTTAAAATACTCAAGCTCGAGCGAAAGCTCCTCGCCCGTAAAAATCATGACGGCGATATCGGCTTTTTCAGCGGCCACTTTTGTCTTCGCGATTCTCTTTTCGCCGAGATCGCCGACGTCGTCAAATCCGGCTGTGTCGATGATGACGCAAGGACCCAACGGGTAAATCTCCATCGATTTATAGACAGGATCCGTCGTGGTCCCGGCGACACTCGAGACGATCGATACTTCATATCCCGCAAATGTATTGATAAGCGTCGATTTGCCGCTATTTCGTTTGCCGAAAAAACCAATATGGATGCGGTTCGCCATCGGCGTTTTTTTAAGAGAGTCTGCCATATCGCCACCTAGAATCTGAAATCTCGTTGCCCGCATGAAATCGCGTCGATATGCTCGCGCGCAAGCCTCATCACTTTTTCATTCGGGATTTTTTTGAGTTCTTCGTCGATGAGTGCCTCGCCTAATTGTTTTGTTTCATCACTCGCGTAATCTTCCAAGTATTCTTTGAGCGTCATCAGTGCGTTCGGATGGCAACAGTTAAGAATCTGCCCGTTTTTGCACAATGCCATGAAGCGGTCACCCGTTCTCCCCTCGCGATAGCAAGCCGTGCAAAAGCTCGGTATGTACCCTAAATCGATGAGCCAGTGAATCACCTCATCGAGCGTCCGTTGGTCTGACACATCAAACTGTTCCGTATCGTGCGGTCGATCTTCGAGTGAATAGCCACCGACACTTGTCCGTGAGGCTCCGCTGATCTGCGAAACGCCAAGAGGCAAAACAGCATTTCTAACTTCTTCGCTCTCGCGCGTCGAGATAATCATCCCTGTGTATGGCACTGAGATTCTGATAAGCGCGCAGAGTTTCGCAAAGATCTCGTCTGAAATCGAATTGTCAAAAGCATCAGGATCAATTCCGTCTGCACGCTTGACCCGTGGCACGCTGATCGTGTGCGGACCGACTCCGTGCACCGCTTCGAGGTGCTCTGCATGCATAAGCAACGCCGCGAATTCATAGCGATAGAGTTCGAGTCCAAACAATACGCCGAGCCCGACATCATCGATACCGGCTTCCATCGCTCTGTCCATCGCTTCCGTATGATAAGCGTAGTTGTGTTTTGGCCCTGTCGGATGGAGGCGTTCATATGTCTCTTTATGATACGTCTCTTGGAAAAGAATATACGTTCCGATGCCGGCTTCTTTCAGTTTCCGGTAATTCTCAACCGTTGTGGCCGCGATGTTCACGTTCACGCGTCGGATCGCGCCGTTCTTATGCTTAATCGAATAAATTGTGTCAATGCATTCGAGAATATATTCGATCGGACTGTTAACGGGATCTTCTCCCGATTCAAGCGCGAGGCGCTTATGACCCATATCCTGTAACGCAATCACTTCTTGCGCCACTTCCTCTTGTGTCAGTTTCTTTCGCGCGATGTTTTTGTTTTGCATGTGATAAGGACAGTAGACACAGCCGTTGACGCAATAATTCGATAAATACAGTGGTGCGAACAGTACGATGCGATTACCGTAAAAATCCAGTTTAATCTGATGAGCCAGATCATAGATTTCTTGGATTTTCTCCTCGTTCTCGCACGCGAGCAAGACGCTCGCTTCTCGGTGGGTCAATCCTTTTCGCAGTTTCGCCTTGGCGATAAGACGATCCACGAGTTCCAGGTTGTCTTTATTCGCGTCGGCATACGCGAGCGTTTCCAGCACTTCGTCATGGTTAATGAATTCCTCAGCGATCAGTGATTTCGGGTCATACATATCAGTTCTTCCTTTCTTTCGGGTCAGCCATGCTTTTCCGTCAGCTACTGAGTTTGTAGTCGCCTCGATCGACGACCACATCGTATCCAATGTGAGTTAATTCTTTTTCGAGGAGCGCGATCCCTTCGGCAGATTCCGCTCCGAAAGCAACTTTATTGTCATAAAGAGAGTATTTTTCCCTGGCGTCGGCCGGTGAAAGGTTGGGCATTACAACATTGGCGCCTGCGAGGATGCCTCTTGCACGACCGTCAGCTGACAGTGAACCGAGCGCGGTCGTTGTCGGCAATAGCACGTCCGGCAATAATAGCCGCACAATCGAAAGAAGGCGTTCAGTTAATTCACCCGATCCCGCCGGGAATGATGCGAAGGGCGTATCACGATGCGGAATAAACGGCCCTAGACCGACCATCTCAGGCGAAAACGAATGAATGAAAAGCAAATCCTCCACGATGTTGTCCGGTGTCTGATAAGGCGATCCGACCATAAATCCACACCCTGTCTGGTAACCGAGGTCCTTCAGATCGTAGAGACAACGCTTACGATTGTCATTTGAGTTCAGATCGGGGTGGAGCTTGCTAAAATGGTTTCGATCAGCCGTTTCATGACGCAGCAAATATCGATCGGCACCGGCCAATCTCAATTGCTTGTAGCTTTCTCGGCTTCTTTCACCGACTGAAAGCGTCACGGCGCAATCAGGATAGTCACATTTGATGGAGTAAACAATATCGCACAGTCGCCTGTCGTCGAAATAGGCGTCTTCTCCACCCTGCAGAACAAACGTACGAAAACCGAGCGAATATCCTGTGGCACAACAAGACATGATCTGCTCTTTTGACAAACGATAACGCGAGGCTTTGGCATTGCTTCGACGTATACCGCAGTAATAACAGTCCTTCATGCAGTAGTCTGTAAATTCGATTAATCCTCGAATGTAAATGTGGTTCCCGAATATTTCTTGACTCAATTGCTGCGCCTTCGCACGCAAAAAATCACTCTCCTCAGCCGAACAAGGAGAGATCAATCGTCTTAGCTCATCTCTTCCGAGAGTTTCGCCAAGCGCCAACGCCTCGACAAGGTTCGTCCATTCATGCATAGTTACAAAGCGTCTTGTCCGATAGCTGAATAGACAGTCTTCGCGCTGACACCTTCGAGTCGCCCAATTTTCCCGGAAAGAGCGTTGATGATATCTTGAGGCGCGTCAACCGCAATACTAATAATGTTGACATTGCGATGGTTATAGGGAATTCCCATGCGACCGATGACGTAATCTCTGTGGTCGTGAAGAATAGCGTTTAGACGCTCAACAGATGTCGGATCCTCCACAATGATACCGATAAGTGCCACTCTTGTTTCCATTTGACCTCTCCTTTTTCCATTATCAAATGCACATGAGTCTATATAAATCGTCCGCCAAACAAAAATGTGCCCGGCAAAAGGGCACGTTGATACGAAAGTAAGATTGTACTCTTTCACCTCAAAACAGTTTTGGCGTCAGAATTGTTAACTTCATTATATCTCGCAAAAAGTGATATCGTCTACCGTTTTTTCTTCAATTATGAGAAAGAATAATAGAAAATAGGCAAAGACATCAGACTTTCAAAGATTTCAAGTAGACTTTTTGCTCCGGTGAGATTCGTCGACTCTCCACTGCCTTTTGAATCGCTTTATTATGTGTCCAAGTTGCGAGACGTTTTTCTTGTATAAAAGGGACGATCGCGTCATATTGTTTCGCCAGAGCTGTGGCGAAATACCAGGCGATCATCATGTTCACGTAGTATTCGTCGGAGCGCAACGCGGCCACCATGTCAGGATAATCGATCTTAAAAGCGTCTTCTAAAAAATGTTCCATCAGCATCCCGATCGCGAAACGAACGGTATACGGATGATTCGATGTTATCCAGCGACGGATGTATTCAAAAAGTGTCGTTAAATGTTTTCTAAAAACTTTTGGGGAAAACACATCGCAAGTGGCCCAGTTGTCAATATATGGCAAAAACGCTTCCACGAAAGGCATCAAAGCCTTCACGTCTTTATAAAGAGAGAGGATAAACACGTGCAACTGGTTTTCTTCAAAATAGTCATGCGGAAGATCAAGTATGAAATCCGAGATGTTGTCTCTCTTCGCCAGATCTTTCGCAAACGCTCTGAGCACAGGTGTCCTGACACCAATGATTGTGTCGGGATTGACGGTAGGGACTAATTTGCGATGAAACTCCGCATAAGGAAGGTCTTGGTGCCGAAACAAAAAGTTTCGTATTTCTTCTTTGAGCGACATATTAATCTCCCAATCATAAAGATACATTTTTTCACACTACATGGTAATATTAATACATGAAACTAAAGTTGCAACCCAATAAGCAATTTGTGATCAAGATGATTATTCTCGCCGGAGTCATCGCCTTGTTGGTTGTGCGCTCAGAGAGAGTTTTATCGGGGACCGGTAAGCTCTTCACGGCACTCACACCATTAATTGCCGGTGCTATTTTAGCTTTCATTCTGACGATGATTGTCAACATCTTGGAGCGCATTCTTTTTCCGAAAACAAAGCATATTTTCTTAAAGAAAGCTCGGACTCCCTTAGCCTTGCTGTTGTCCATCATTATCGTGCTGTGCGTCTTAGCGCTCCTTCTCTATCTCGTCGTCCCTCAATTGATCGAAACGGTGAGTCTCTTGGTCAATCAACTACCTGAGACTTACAACACGGTCGTTAAGTTTATTGAAGAAAAAACAGAGCATTTACCTTGGTTGCGTGATCTTGTCAAAGGAGCGAGCGCCAAAGATTCACCAACGATATCCAAGCTAATCGGGCTAGTCTCAGATTTCGGGAGTACGCTGTTCACGGTCACAGGCTCTGTGTTGAGTGCGCTTGTGACGGCTGTTTTCTCCATCATTTTTGCGATTTATCTTGTGCTTAATCGCAGAAAACTCGCCGACCAATTCAATCAACTTTTCTCGGCATTCCTATCGCCTGTCGCGAAA
>CAZBOM010000030.1:0-11853 GCA_964493375.1 uncultured Mageeibacillus sp.
AAGAAAAAGAGATAAGGAGGACGAACCATGGCTAGTAAAAAAGGTGGACGTCCGGCAGCCAGAACAAGAAGGCGTGACCGGAAGAATGTCGAACGTGGAGCAGCACATATCCATTCGTCCTTTAATAATACGATCGTCACGATCACCGATCCTGCCGGTAATGTGATCTCTTGGTCAAGCGCCGGGGCACAAGGCATGAAAGGTTCGCGTAAGGGGACACCGTTCGCGGCGCAGTTGGCAGCTGAGACAGCCGCTCGCAAAGCCGTTGAGCATGGCATGAAGACAGTCGAAGTATTCGTGCGTGGTCCCGGATCAGGTCGTGAATCAGCGATTCGCGCACTCGCGACAGGCGGTCTCGAAATCGTCATGATCAAAGATGTGACGCCGATTCCGCACAACGGGTGCCGCCCGCCCAAGCGCAGAAGAGTTTAAGAGGAGATCAAAGCATGGCTAAAGATCGTTCGCCCATCCTGAAGCGCGCTCGTTCACTCGAAGTCGCTCCTCAGATGTTGGGAATTAATAAAAAATCGAAGAGAAACCCGAAACAATCGCGTAAGAAGGAAGGCGAGTATGGTCGCCAGCTTCGCGCGAAGCAATCTGTCAAGTTCATCTACGGTGTGTTGGAAAAACAATTCCGCAACACGTACGATCGCGCGACAAAAATGCCCGGTAAGAGCGGTGAGAACTTGCTGAAGCTCTTAGAGCTTAGGCTCGACAACGTCGTCTATCGTATGGGCTTCGCATCGACACGCGCCCAGGCTCGTCAATTGATTGGACATGGACACTTTAACTTAAACGGCCGTCGTGCGAGCATCCCTTCCATGATGGTGTCGCCCGGTGATGAAGTCGCCGTCCGTGAAAATTCACGTAGCGTCAAAGTGTTTGATGAACTTCCGAACGCGATCGTTCCTAATTGGATGACTTTTGACGCGTCAGCGCTCAAAGGCACTATCCTCAGAGTTCCGGAACGCGAAGAAATCGATACCCCCGTTGAAGAGACACTGATCGTCGAGCTTTACTCGAAATAATGCGTAAGCTCGCTGACACAGCCCGACCATGGAGGCTCTCATGATTGAAGTCAAAAACACACAAATTGAATATTCGTCCCACTCGGAAGATGAAACATACGGTCTGTTCGTCGCTGAACCACTTGAGCGCGGCTACGGTATCACATTAGGTAACGCATTGCGCCGCGTGCTCCTTTCATCTTTGCCAGGTTGCGCTGTCACATCGATCCGTATCGAAGGAGTTTTCCAGGAATACTCAACGATTCCCGGAGTGATTGAAGATGTCACAGAGATTTTGTTGAACATCAAGCAAATCCGCGCGAAATTGCATGTGCCCGGTCCGAAGACAGTATTCATCAATAAAGAAGCTAATTATTCCGGCCCCGTACGCGCCGGCGAATTTATCCAGAGTGACGAACTCGAGATCATCAATCCCGATCTCATTATCGCGCACATGAATGGCGAAGGACCTCTCTTTATGGGGCTGACATTCAATTCCGGCCTCGGATACAAGAGCGCTGAACAGAATAAAGATGCCAACGCACCAATCGGTGTGATCCCGATTGACAGTATCTTCACACCTGTTCGCAAAGTGAATTTCCACGTCGAAGACACGCGTGTCGGACAAGTGACAGATTACGATAAGCTGACACTAGAAATCTGGACAGACGGTACAATTACGGCGGAAGAGTCGCTTTCGAAAGCATCTGAGATCCTGATTGGCCATCTCAATCTCTTTCTATCGATGACACACGATAAAGTTGTGCCTGAGCCGGATACCGTCCGTGTTGAAGAGAAAGAGAAGAGCATTTACGATGCGCCGATCGAAGAGCTGAAATTTTCGACTCGTATCTTTAACTCGTTGAAGCGCGCTGACATTCATACGGTCGCCGATCTCGTCGCCAAATCACACGAAGATTTGATGAAGGTCAGGAACCTCGGTACGACATCACTCGAAGAACTCGTCGAGAAACTTGAAGCATTTGATCTCAAGTTAGCCGACTCAGAAGATTAGGATAAAAGGAGTATAGACTCATGGCAGGATATAGAAGACTCAGCCAGAAGACGGCTGCGAGAAAGTCAATGCTTAGAAATCTAGTCACCGCATTGATCGTCAACGGTAAAGTGACGACGACCGAAACGCGCGCGAAAGAAGCCGCTCGTATCGCTGAGCAGATTATCACACTCGCAGTAAAAGAACAAAATAATTTCACCATGAAAACCGTTCAAGTTTCCGGCGCGAAGCTCGATGATAAAGGGCGTAAAGTCCTTCGCACAGCAACGTCAAAGAACGAACGCACCTACGATGTGGTGGAGCGCGAAATGAAGACAAAAACAGTTCAAGTCGATCTACCTTCACGACTGGCTGCTCGTCGTAAAATCATGAATGTGCTCGTTGAAACTCGTGACGAAGATGGCAAACGCATCAACACCGTCAATCATCTGTTCAATACAGTGGCTCCTCGCTACACAGGTCGTTCCGGTGGTTATACGCGCATCACAAAACTCGGCGCGCGCCGTGGCGATGCCGCACCCATGGCCATTATTGAGCTCATTTAACAACGTTATATAAACCATTTTCCGTGGCGTTGACCGGGGAAATGTTTGGGACTGAACGCCGCAGGCTTTCAGTCCTTTGTTTTATAAAGAAAAGGAATACTGAAATCTACTAGCGAGAATTGTGGTGATTTACCCATTAGCGAGAATTGTGGTTATTTACCCATTAGCAAGAATTGTGGTTATTTACCCATTAGCGAGAATTGTGGTGATTTACCCATTGAAGTGAGCGCTGTAATAGGTGCCACAGACGTCCTCAGATCTCAATGGTAGATTGAACAGAGTATTCGTAACAATTAATAAAGGTTAAGTGTGTTTGTATGACAAGACAATGTGAGCGGCCAACGCATCGCTAATAGGTGTTCATGATTCAATTTAAGAATGTCAGTTTCACATATGGTGCATTTGAAGGTCAACTGCCGATCCGAGCGGTTGACCGTGTTTCTTTTCATGTAAAAAAAGGATCCCATGTGGCGCTTCTCGGGCGTAATGGCTCAGGCAAATCAACCATCGCCCGTCTCATCAATGGTCTTTTGCTACCGGACGAAGGGATCGTTCTCGTTGACAACATGAACACAGCAGATTCACTCGACATCGTTGAGATTAGGCGACTTTGCGGCATGGTGTTTCAAAATCCCGACAATCAATTGATCGGCGCCACCGTGGCCGATGATGTCGCTTTTGGACCTTGTAATTTGGAGCTTCCGGTGGAGGAAGTTCATGCGCGCGTCGACGAGTCACTAAAAAAAGCAGGTCTCTTGGAATTGCGTGATCGCGCCCCACATGATCTCTCCGGCGGACAAAAGCAAAAGCTCGCGATCGCTTCAATATTGGCTATGGAACCGGAATGCATTATTCTCGATGAGGCGACCTCCATGCTCGATCCTGTTTCAAGACGCGAGATCATGGCGCTCGTTCTCGAACTGAAAGAAAAGCACGGCCTTTCCATCGTTCAGATCACGCACCATATGGAGGAAGCCGTTCTCGCCGATTATGTTTATGTTGTAAGCGATGGACATATCTCTTTAGAGGGAACACCGGCCGACGTCTTCGACCGCGTCGAACAGATTCGCGCCGAAGGGTTGGCGATACCCACGCACATAGAAATCGCTCATCACATCGCGAACGCGACAAACACAACATACAGCCCTGACGAAGTATTCACTTTTGAGGGAGCCGTTGACTTCACGCGACGCGCCATCAGCCGTGCATGGGCTCAACTTTCTAAACACGACGTTGGTAACGTCGACTTCACGCACCACGCGATCAGCGAAACGTGCAACATTGTCTGCGACTCGAATCATATAGACACTTCCGATCGAGCTCTTTCAAGCATTGAGTTTGAGCAACGCATGATCAACGAAACGCGCAACATAGAATGCGACTCGAAACATATCGATATTTCCGATCGAGCTCGTCGTAGCTTTGCGAACCGAGAAGCGCAAAAAGATGACCTTCGCGACGCTACGCTTGATGTCGTGATCGATGTCCGAAATCTCTCCTTTGCCTATGATTCGAATTCAGGATCACCGATCACGGCCTTGGACAATGTCTCTCTTTCTGTTCAAAAAGGAGAGATTCTCGGGATTGTAGGACACACGGGGTCGGGTAAATCGACGCTCATTCAACATATGAATGGTTTGATACCGTCCAAGAAAGGCACTGTATTTGTCCTCGGACACGACCTTTCAGAAAGAAGGGTCATTCGCAACATCCGTCGCCATGTTGGGCTGCTCTTTCAATATCCTGAAGACCAGCTTTTCGAAGAGACGGTCGCGCTCGATATTGCCTTCGCTCCAAAACAGTTGAAAAGAACACCGGAACAAGTGGAGAAGGCTGTTCTGCGTGCCGCACGGAGACTTGGTGTTGAATCAATCATGCATCGTTCACCCTTTGAGTTATCAGGAGGGCAACGACGCCGTGTAGCCATCGCAGGCGTCTTAGCGGCGGAACCCGATATTGTGATTATGGACGAGCCGGCGGCCGGGCTAGACCCCGCAGGCCGTGACGAACTTTTCGCTGATCTGTTGACTCTTGTCGATGAAGGCGCCACACTGCTCATCGTGTCACACGATATGGAGACGATGGCGCGCTTTTGCGATCGAATTCTCGTTCTCAAAGGAGGCAGAATTGCGGGAGACGGAACTCCACGCGAGATTACGGTCTCATCCTCGTTTTTGGAGGACGCCTCTCTCGATATGCCTGCCTCTAAGCGATTCTTGGATTGTTTTTCCGATGTGTTTTCGGATCTCGAAACAGACTGTTTTACAGCCGAAGACGCCGCCAATTCTCTGCTTAGATCAGCTTCCCGCTCTGGCGTCAACAGTGAGTCATGCCCGATACTTAAACGAGCTTCTGGGTGTCAAGTCGAAGACGCATCGAATGCTCTGCTTAAACCAATTTCTGGCGATGTTGCAAAGGAGGCGATGAACCCCTCGCTAAACACAACGTTTGGTTTTGCAATGGATGAAGAGTCGCTTACGCGTGAGGCAGATTGCATCTCACGTGAGATTCGATCTGAGAATATCGAACAGTCAAGTGTGTGCGGCTCGGGTTCGGAATTCCAAGAGAAGAGGGACGGCTAGTATGGGCTCTCGCAGCATGCTTGGTCGGTCGGTGCCCGGCACATCGCTCATTCATCGCCTAGACGCGCGCTTGAAATTCATCAGCGCGATTCTTTTGATGGTGGCGACACTCTCAACTCGAGACGTGCGAGTTTTGGGTCTTCTGTTCGTTTGGACACTTGCGATGATCGTTATCTCTCAAATAAAAGTAAGCATCGTCTTGCGGAGCATACGACCACTATTGTTCATCATCATTTTTGCTGTTCTGCTTCATATCTTGACAGTAGAGGGCCATGTTCTCGTCAAGCTAGGTAAATTCAATATTACGCGAGAAGGCCTGATCTCCGGTGGACTGTCAGCTCTACGGCTAATCTTGATGGTTATCAATACTTCAATCTTCCTCACACTGACAACAACACCTCTTGCCATCGCGGACGCATTGGAGAGTTTGTTATCACCACTTCGTTATATTCGTTTTCCCGTCCATGAATTCGCCATGATGATGTCGATTGCGCTTCGGTTCGTACCAACACTTCTCGACGAATCATCGAAGATCATGAAAGCACAATCATCGCGTGGTGCTGATTACGATACGGGTGGACCCTTGCGGAGAATACGTGGGCTCGTCAGTATTCTGGTTCCGTTGTTTATCTCAAGTTTTAGACGAGCCGACGATCTCGCTGTTGCTATGGAAGCACGATGTTATAGAAGCGGGGCGTCAAGAACTCGCCTTCACACGGCGAAGCTCGCTTTGCGCGATTATGTCTTTTTCATTCTTGTTGTTGCTCTGGTGGTTGTTGTCTTTGTCGTCGAACCAATTTTGCCAGCTACCGCATGGATGCTACGGTAATATTTCTGCTCGTATCTTTCCAACGCCTACAAGTGCTTCTCCCAGCGATCATTGACCTAAATGTTTTAGCTCGTAGCTTACCAACTTGCACAACTGCTTCTCTCAGCGATTGTCGACCTAATCGAATGTTTTAGCTTGTAGCTTACCAACTTGCACAACTGCTTCTCTCAGCGATTGTCGACCTAATCGAATGTTTTAGCTTGTAGCTTACCAACTTGCACAACTGCTTCTCTCAGCGATTGTCGACCTAAAGGGTATATCTTTAGCTTGCCAGTACCCAGAAGTACTTCTACCGTCAACCGTCGCCGCAAGACTGTTTTTCTGCTAACCAAGGCCCCAAAGTGTCGATATTATGTTTTGATGTTTTGTCCAGGATTTCAGCTTAGTTGTAAATGGTCTGATTTCGTGTCTAATCATCGAGTTTATGGCAAAGCAAATTAGTACAAGTTGAAACATTGTCCAATATTGGGCGATCCGTGGTCAATATTTCAACCTGTACAAATGCTTTCTTGGATAACTTGCAAATCTGGCCATTTCTGAGTGATTCATGGTCAAAACTTCAACCTGTACAAAATAATTTTGGATAACCTGCAAATCTGACCAAGATTGTGGCAAAAGTGGTCATTTCTACAGCTTGTACAAAAACAGTTTTGGATAACTTGCAATTCTGGCCAAGGGCGTAGCATAAGAGGTCATTATTCCAACTTGTACAAAAATAGTTTTGGAGGCGTAGACAATGCTATCATATGGGGGTGAAGAAGTTCCCGGAAAATGCGATCCAGTACGCCATATTGACAGAGTTTGACGGCTCCGTTTTTCATGGATGGCAGCGTCAAAGGAATGCTCCTTCTGTTCAAGCGTGCCTTGAAGATGCTTGGGAAGCTCTGACAGGTGAGCCTATTACTCTTCGAGGTGGAAGCCGGACAGATGCGGGTGTGTCAGCCATTGGGCATGTTTCTGCTTTTTATACCACCACAACAATTCCCGAAGATAGGGTTGCGCGTGCTTGGAATACCAAACTTCCCGAAGGTGTCGTTGTCTGTGCCGCAAGACAAGTGCACCGGTCCTTTCACGCGCGATACGACACGTTGGGCAAGCTCTACCGGTACACGATTAGAACAGGCTTAACGCGACCGGTTTTATCGCGACATACGACGGCTTTTGTGCCGGGTGAATTAGATGTCGACGCAATGCGCGAAGCGATTTCGTTTCTAGAGGGAACTCACGATTATTCTGCGTTTATGGATCAAGGGTCCCCGACGAAAAGACTTGAGCGAACGCTCCACAACATTCAGTTGGAGATAGGAAGCCCACCCTTTGATAAGGCATCACCAACTGGGGAAATGCTTCATGACATCAAGCGAGAAAGTGGTACCGATCTAGTTATCAAAATTGTGGGGGATGGGTTCCTATACCATATGGCGCGTATTATTGCTGGGACACTTGTGTATATTGGGGTGGGTAAGATAGTCCCGCGAGATCTTTCCGCCATTCTTGAAAACAGGGATAGGACGCTCGCGGGACCGACGATGCCTGCAGCCGGGCTCCTCTTGGAGCGGGTGTATTTCGCAGATGAGTTGTTTGGTGGTGATCGTTGGCCTTATGAAGATGAAAGGCGGGAAGCAAAACTCGCGACACTTAAAGGGTGAACCACCCATAGACTCTTGCAAGGACAATGAGAATGAGAATTCGGGGTGAGCCATTAGTGGACTCTTGTCGGGATAATGTCGTCGAGTAAAGGGTGAACCACAAGCGGACTCTTGCAAGGATTACGTTAAAGAAATAGATGAAACAGATGAAGAATGATGGAGAATTTGGGATGTTACCAAAAGGAGATAATCATGCCAAAGGGATGGAGTGACAATCTTAATTTGTCGATGTTAACTGATTTTTATGAGATAACCATGTCGAATGGTTATTTCAAGATGGGCATGAAAGATACGATCGCAGTCTTCGATATGTTCTTTCGCGATGTTCCGGAACGTGGCGGTTTCGCCATAATGGCGGGAGTCGAACAGCTTGTCGAATATTTAGAGAACCTTCATTTTTCCGAGGAAGACCTTAATTATTTATCAAGTATGGGGCTCTTTGAACCTGAATTTATCGATTATCTTCGTCACTTTGAATTTGCCTGTGATGTGTGGGCAGTGCCGGAGGGCATGCCGATTTTCCCCGGCGAGCCGATTGTCAAAGTAAAAGGCCCGATTATTCAAGCGCAAATGATTGAGACAATGATATTGCTCACGATTAATCACCAGAGTTTGATTGCGACGAAGTCGTCTCGTATTGTAAGGGCGGCGGAAGGTCGGGCGATCATGGAGTTTGGTGCTCGACGCGCGCAGGGTGTCGATGCCTCGATTCTCGGAGCTCGAGCTGCCTACATCGCCGGCGTCGATGGAACATCCTGTACGATCGCCGGGGAGATTTTCAACATCCCTGTGTTGGGGACAATGGCACATAGTTGGGTTCAAGCGTTCGATACGGAATACGAGGCTTTTAAAGCATACGCGCTTTCATACCCCGATAACTGCCAACTTCTTGTCGACACATACAATACATTGAAAAGCGGTGTCCCGAATGCCATCCGCGTTGGGAAAGAAGTGTTAGAGCCGATGGGTAAGCGCCTGAAAGCGATTCGTATCGATTCGGGTGATCTCGCTTATCTGTCGATCAAAGCGCGTGAGATGCTCGACGAAGCGGGGATGACAGATTGTACGATTACCGTCAGCAGTGCCGTCGATGAATATCTTATCCGTGATCTTTTGCAACAAGGGGCGAAGATTGACTCATTTGGCGTAGGAGAACGGTTGATCACATCGCGGTCGGAGCCTGTTTTCAGTGGCGTATACAAACTCTCGCTCATCGAAGAGGATGGCGTCGGCGAGCCACGCATGAAGCTTTCCGATAATCCGGAGAAGGTGACAAACCCGGGAGAGAAAAATGTCTACCGCTTATACAACTGCGAGACGGGATTCATCGAAGCTGATTTAATAACGCTTGTTCATGAGACAATCGATGAATCAAAACCGCTGACTATTTTCGATCCGGATCACACGTGGAAACGCAAGACTTTGAACAACTTTAAAGCCAAATGCATCTTGCAACCTATTTTTGTGAAAGGTAAATCGTGCTATGAGGCGCGTGATATTGAGGATATTCGCGCGTATTGTCAGGAACAGCTCGCGACTCTCTGGGCATCAATCAAGCGCTTTGAAAATCCTCAAGAGTATTACGTCGACTTGTCGCAAGAGCTATGGTCACTGAAGGAACGATTCCTGCACAGCGAGATTGACCTCAAAGGCTGACGATAGAAGTGCATTTTTACGATTGGCAATCAAATTCGAATGATTAAAGAAATTATGAGGCTGATCTCAAAGATTGACGATAGGAGTGCATTTTTATGATTGGCAATCAAACTCGAAGGATTAAAGAAACTGTGAGATTGATCTCAAAGGCTAAAGAGATTTAGGCTAATAAGAGTAAGACGAATAACCGGAAGGCAAAACAAAAATATAAAGATAGAAAAGACTTAAAAGATAGGAAAAGAGAAGATGTCTGTCGTTAACATCTTCGTACTGAAACGCAGAGTAGAGATAGATGAGACTGGTAGATACACATAATCACTTGACCGGGTGGTCACCCGATGCAGAACAGACATTTGAACAATTAGCTGCTGCCTCAATGGAGCGAGGTTTGCATGGCTACGCTATTTCTGATCATCACGATCTTGATACGGCGATGTTTGAAGACAACCCTTGGACGGTGGATGTCCCGTCGTATGTCGAGACCTTTTATGAACACCGACGCATGCCCTCGAAAAGAAAAGACAGTGATCCTCCCGGTTGTTTGCTGGCATTGGAGTTAGGCTGGACACCTAACAACGGCGAGCTATTACGGGAAATCGATGAGACATACCCTTTCGATTACACCATCGCAGCCGTTCATTTTTACGATGGTTACGATCCGTATTGCCACGGCGAATATATCTATACGAAGGATCTAAAAGATCTCTATCCCAATATCATTGGTCTGATTGCTCAATCGGCGTCTGAATTATCGACATCTAGAATAATCGCGCATTACGATTTCTTCTCAAGATACGCGCCTCAAGTGAAATCGAAGATGATGTACGAGCACGCGCCTGATGCCTTTGATACGCTGTTTCGCACGATGAGAGACAATGAGCAAGCCCTCGAAATCAATACAGGGACAATCGACGCGCTGATGCGCCGCAAAGGCTATTCACTGGAAGACGCGATGCCGGATGAAGCGATTCTCAAGCGATACAAAGAGCTTGGCGGACGTTTTTTGACGATCGCATCCGATGCTCACCGAGTTGAACAGAATGGGCGCTTTGTCAAGGAAGCGCTCGCTTACCTCAGTAGTCTCGGCTTCCATGAGTTCGCCTGGTTTGAAGAGCGAATTTTACATTATAGTGTCATTCGGTGAGATAATGAAGTCAATATTTCGTGCGAGTCTATACCACATAGACTCTATTTTGGAAGGTGGGTGAGATTGAATGAGCGGATTGTGGATTTTTTTCGCGATCGGGGTTTTTGTCTTTACTTTGTTAAATATCATTGAGATTTTTAACAAACATCAAAAATGGGGGACGATTCATGCTTTATTAGCGCTATCCTTCACCGCTCTTTTTCTCGTATCAGAAATTCATATGGTCAATTATTGGGTTTTAGTTGAAGATTGGTCGGCTATTCTCGATGTTGTTCCCAGTTTGACCATCATGTTGTCTGTCATCACAGCCGTTTCGATCGTCGTGAATATAGGGTGTGTTTTGTGGAGGCGCATTCGTTCCGGGAAGGATAACGAATGCGCGTAATTCACTTATTCTTTCGCGAGTTATGATTTGTTTTTTATTTCACGTAAATATGATTTCAAACACATATCAAACAGCGGTAACGACGATTTGATGCGTTCTAGAGGCACGCAGTAAGAAAGTCGAAGGTAGCCCGGGCAACCGAAGCTCTCCGAAGGGACAACAAGCAGGTTGTAGTTCAATCTTGCGTAGTCGGAGAACGCTTGCGCGTCGCCACCCGGCGCTTCGACGAACATGTAGAACGCGCCTTCCGGTTGGACACAGTGATAACCGACGGCTGTCATGCCTTCGTACATAATCTGCCTGTTGAGATCGTAGGGTTCGAGATTCGGCTTCGCGTCGACACATCGCTCAATGACACGCTGAATCAGAGAGGGGGCGCAAACATAACCGAGCGATCTCGCCGCGCCGGCAATACCGTCGCGAATGTCTTCCGCCGCTTCCGCCTCGGGGTTGACGAGGACGTAACCGATACGTTCGCCGGGCATCGAGAAAGCTTTACTATAGGAGTAGCAGACAATGGTGTTTTCGTAGATCAAAGGGATGAACGGCGTGACGATGCCATCGTAGACAAGTTCGCGATACGGCTCGTCGGAGACGATATAGATCGGGTGTCCGATGTCATTTGCTTTCTTTCGCAGTAGCGTCGCGAGTTCTTCGAGTTCCTCGTTTTTGTACACACGCCCCGAAGGGTTGTTCGGAGAATTGAGAATAATCGCACGTGTGGCGGGCGTGATAGCCGCTTCAATGCCGTCGAGCGATATACCGAAGTCAGGTAATTGGGCGGGGACGATGACGAGCTTTGCGCCATGGCCTTCGACAAAGCACTTGTATTCCGGGAAGTAAGGCGCAAGCGCGATGAACTCATTGGCATCTCCCGAGATCGAGAGTGTGCGGAATGTCGTCGATAACGCCGCCGCCGCGCCGCACGAAATGTAAAGCCAACTCTCATCGAACGACGTGCCATACTCGCGATTTAATTGTCCCGCGATAGCTTTTCTGACATTGAGATCACCCGGGGCGCTTGTGTAGCCGTGGAGT
>CAZBOM010000030.1:11884-13136 GCA_964493375.1 uncultured Mageeibacillus sp.
GCCTCATCAACTTGACGAGGCGGAGGGACACTCGGATTTCCAATGCTAAAATCAAAAATATACTCGCTCCCGATTTCGCGCGCTTTCATCTTTCCATATTCAAAAAGCTCACGAATCGCGGAACGCTGTCGGCCATACATGAGGGCAAAATCGGAGACAATCTTAGGGTTGTCTTTGTTTGTCATAGTGTGTCCTTTCAAACAATCAGTCTTCTTTTTTGGCCAAGGAGCGGCCGACTTCAAACGCTTTTCGGTTGATATCTAGGAACTTTTGCGGTACTTGTTTTTCGAGCGCGGCGTCCCAATCGAACTGATCCATGCCGAATGCCTCAACCATCGCGCCCAACATGATAATATTCATGACGCGCGCGTTGCCGAGTTCAATTGCGGCTTGCCCCGCGTTGAACGCGATGACACGGAATGTTTTTGAGAGTTCCTCAATGTAGTTGTCGGGATACTCAGCCGCGCCGGAGGCGACAGGTAAAGGCATGATCTTGTAATCATTCACGACGATGATGCCGTCTTTTTTGAGAACGGGGTATCTGCGCACGGCTTCCATCTGCTCAAAGGCGACGAGTATATCAGCGGCGCCTTGACCGACGAGCGGGGAGTCGACTTTTTTGCCGTAGCGAACCGTCGTCGAGACGCTCCCTCCTCGTTGGGCCATACCATGTATTTCACTCATTTTGACATCGTAGCCGGCATCAATGAGAGCGGTTGTCAGGACGCGACTGACGAGTATCGTCCCTTGACCGCCCACACCGGCGAGGACAATGGTTCTGACATCGTTGCTCATGCTTGTTCCTCCTTGTAGATCGCGTCGAACGGGCAGACTTGCAAGCAGACTGTACAGCCGACACAGAGATTCGGATCGATCGTTGATTTCCCATCTTTAAAGAAGACAGCCGGGCAGCCGACAGAGAGGCAACGACGGCAACTGCGACATTTTTCGCGGTCAACAATACAAAGCGCGCGCTCATGTTTGACGCGTTTGATCAGAACGCACGGGCGTCTCACAATAATCGCGCGAGGTCCCTCGTACGCGACAGCTTCTTCAATTGTTTGTTTCATCGCGTCGAGATCTTGGGGATCGACATTGAAAATTTTCTTGAAACCGACCGCTCGGAAAATCTCCTCAATCGACACAACTTGCGCGATCTCTCCCATCAAGGTATAGCCCGTACCGGGGTTATCTTGCTGCCCCGTCATGCTCGTGATGCTGTTGTCAAGGACAACAGGAATGACATTTCCAT
>CAZBOM010000031.1:0-8690 GCA_964493375.1 uncultured Mageeibacillus sp.
ACCGCGCGTTCTCGAGCATATGGTCGACACCGTTCTTTATTTCGAAGGGGAAAAAGACAGTGCCCTACGAATTCTTCGCTCTGTCAAAAATAGGTTTTATGCGACCGATGAGATCGGTATTTTTGAAATGACGGAAAAAGGTCTCGTATCAGTCGATCAGGCGACGAGTTTATTCCTTGATGGAAAACCACAACATGCGGCCGGTTCCGTGGTCACCGCTATTCTCGAAGGTTCGCGCCCACTTTTATTGGAATTACAAGCGCTCAGTGTCTCTTCAAGCTATGGAACGCCGCTTCGAATGACGCAAGGGATCGATCGATCGAGATTGATCATGTTAATCGCTGTAGCAGGCAGAAAGACGAACCTCGATTTCAGTACATTAGACGCTTATGTCAATGTGACAGGTGGCATGAAAATTAGCGGCACATCGGCCGATCTTGCCATCTTAGCCGCACTGCTTTCGAGCGTCCGCGACGAACCGATTGGATTGGAAGCCATCGTTCTCGGAGAGGTGGGGCTGACGGGAGAAGTGCGCTCAGTCGCTCGCATCGCCGAGTATCTTGAGGAAGCATACCGTGCCGGTTGGACTCGTTTCGTCGTTCCGGCGTCTGCGCGCGGCAGACTGCGTCGATTTGAGCAAGAGCGAGATGTACAGGTTTATTATGTGAGCGAATTAAATGAAGCGTTTGACTTATTGTTTTCAAAAGAGAACAGATGAGAAATAGATCGAAGCTGAGGTGACGATTTGATGAGAGTATGTGCGATATTACTTGCCGCCGGTCGTGGGGCGCGTTTCGGCGGAGAAGAGAATAAGATATTTCATCGCATCGGTAAGCACACGATTCTGGAGCGTTCCGTTGATATTTTCGTGAATCATCCGGCGATTGACGATGTGATCATTGTCGCGAGCGATGATGATATCAACCGTGTCGAGAGCCTAGTTCAAAAATCGATATCAGCGCGCCGGGTCCATGTTGTGAGGGGAGGGACGACGAGGCAACAATCAGCTCTCAGGGGGCTCTTGGCGGCTCAAGAAATGACTAGCAAAATTGAGAATAAGAGCGACGGTAGAGCGATCGCGTTGGTTCACGATGTCGCGCGATGTCTTTTACCTCCATCGTTGATTGATGAACTCATCCACGTCATATCTGAAACTCATGCGGGGGCTGCTCCGGCTATCTCTTTAACCGATACGATTAGGCTTGTCGATGCAGGCTCAAAGTCAATCAAACAGACATTGCCGCGTGAAAATCTTGTTGCGATGCAAACGCCTCAGGGCGCCGATCTAGACATCATGCTAAAAGCCTCGCTTTTGGCGGAGGAGATGGGCGAAAATGTTACAGATGATATTGAGCTGCTACTACGCATCGGTTATCCTGTTAAGCTTGTGAGAGGTGATGAAAAGAACATTAAAATCACTTCACGCCGAGATCTTATTGTCGCTCATGCGATCATATGTGACGAGAAAGAGTCGTAATATTTGTGATAAACTGTTAGGAACAGATGAACGCAAACGGCGACCTCATTATGAATTAATTTTAGGAGGCATCTTATGGCTAAGGCATCCGCACCGATCTCAGCAAGACTGGTCGCGACGATTAATGCCCGTTATTACCCGGTAGAGGGTGTGGCGGACGCATATTGTTTAAATGGGAGATTCCCGAGTAAGAGAGAGCTTCGAGCCGTCAATACAACGCTCGACCGCGAGTCTCGTGGTTTTCTTGTCTCTTTGTTTGGCTATCCCTCAGATGGACGCGCTCAATCTTCTGTTTGGCAAGAACCTTTATATCGTTTAGCTGAGCAAGTCGAATCTGAAAAAGGTGACATTGATAACGACATCAATGATCTTGCTGAAACAGCGATGGATGTCACTGGCCGCATTCGTCTTGGTGATGAAGTATCTCGTGAACCTTATTTTTCCGGTGTGATTGTCCGTGAGGGTGAGATGGCGGCCGTTACCGTGGGCGACAGTCTCGCATTTGTTTATCGACACGAAGCACTGTATCCATTGACAAGTAGCCTAGTCTCCTATGAACCAATAGACCTATTTGGAGATCCCGTTGAAGGGTTTGAAGATTTTATCGCCGGCGAAGCGGGCACGATTCGCTACTCAAATATCGCTCAATTAGAACAAGGCGATTGGTTGATCTTGTGCAATAGCGAAGTGTTTAATGTCATCGGTCAAAGCCAATTGATGCGTTACCTTGAGGACGCAGAGGATTCCATGGATGCCGCGGGGCTTATCTTGACGGCAGCCGCCTCGCAGATGCCGGGTACACCCATGCAGGTTGCTGTCATCGAAGTTGTGTCGATTAAATCTGAAGAACAGACGGCATCACGTTTTAGTCTTGGTCGTTTCGCGACGCAGGCGATGGAGCCGGTCGTTGAGCCTGCCCAAGAGAGCGCTGATGTTGATTTTGCTAGAACACAACGCTATCAAAGACAAGATATGGTCGACATGATGAAACCATCGCCGGAACCGATTGAGTCTCCTTATGACGCCAACTGGAAACGTGAAGTTTCTGACGAACAAGATGATGTGAAACCTTTCTATTTTGACAGACCGACCGCGCCTTCGGACGATGTTGACGACTCTTTATTTGCGCCCTATCGTGAATTTGATGAGAAATCGGAGTCGGTCGAAACAGATCGTTTTTATGAAGAAGATGATCGGGTTGATCGGCAACCATTATCGGCTCAAGATGAATTGCCTGTCTTTGCGTACAATTCAGAAGCTCAAAGAAGACGACAATCGCAAGCGTCATATAAAGATTTCGATCGCCAAGATGTTTGGGATACCGGTGATGATATTGTTGAAGATGATCGTGACTTTGATCCCTACGGTGAATACGATTACGACGATGATCAATACGAGAGAAAACCACAGCGTTCTTCTGATCGCACGAGACGTATTGTTTTCTACGTGATTTTGATCACCATTATCATCGTCTGTATTGTGGCGTTGATTAAGCTTTTAGCCGGTGGAGGTAAAACACCCACCCCGGATCAATCATCGACGACGACAACCACGACGACACAGTCTGTCCCTGCCGTTGATCCCATTGACACAACGCCTCCGACACCTGCACCTGAAGATACTTCAACGACGACACCGGCCGATACATCGAGCGATACGATCTATACTGTGAAAGAGGGAGACTCGCTCTGGTCAATCTGCTCGAAGCACTACGGTCGTGTGAGTGAGAAGCTCTGTGACAAATTAGCGAAGTATAATGGTATGCGTGACATGAACCAGAATATCTTCCTAGGACAGGAGCTAAAGCTTCCACCCCTTGACACGCTGTTGGCTGACTAATGATCCCTTTTAGAGGGATGACAATTAAAAGCCCGGTTTATCCGGGCTTTTGCAAATAAAAAGTTTGAGAGGTGACTTATGAAAGCTTTAAGCCTCAATGAAGTTAGAAAACTATATTTAGAATTTTTTCAAGAGCGCGATCATTTGATTTTGCCGAGTTTTTCGCTCGTCCCCGAAGATGATCCTTCCGTTCTTTTAATCAACGCCGGCATGACACCGATGAAACCTTGGTTTACAGGCGCGAAAACGCCTCCTTCTCTGCGTATCGCGACGTGTCAAAAGTGTATTAGAACACCGGATATCGACAGGGTCGGGAAGACGGGACGCCACGGAACGTTTTTTGAGATGCTTGGGAATTTTTCATTCGGCGATTATTTCAAAAAAGAAGCGATATTGTGGGGATGGGAATTTTCCGTCAACGTGCTGAAACTTGATCCGGAGCGTATTTACGTGACGATTCATGTCGATGACGATGAAGCATTCGAGCATTGGCGAGCGATTGGGTTTCCGGAAGAAAAGATCTTTAGATTCCGTGAGGACAATTTTTGGGAGCATGGCGTGGGACCGTGCGGGCCTTGTTCTGAGATGTTCTATGACAGGGGCGAAGCATACGGATGTGGCGACCCTAATTGTCATGTCGGATGTGAATGCGACCGTTATGTCGAGTATTGGAATCTAGTTTTTACACAGTTTGATCGATTGGAAGATGGGACGTATGTTCCGCTCGAGAAGAAAAATATCGACACCGGCGCCGGGCTTGAGCGTATGGCCGCGATTGTCCAAGATGTTGTGACGCTATTTGAAGTTGACACCGTTCGTGCCATTCTCGATAAAGCGTGTGAAGTGACGGGCACCGTGTATGGGGAGAGTGAGGCGAAAGATATTGCGATTCGCGTCATTACTGATCACGTTCGCTCATCGATGATGATGATCGCCGATGGCGTGCTCCCGAGCAATGAAGGGCGAGGTTATGTGCTGCGTCGCTTAATCAGGCGGGCCGCGCGCCAAGGTCGCTTGCTCGGTGTTGATGAGCCTATCCTGGCACCTGTCATGCGAGTCGCTATCGCTCAATCAAAAGAACACTACCCCGAGTTGGAGAATGAAGAACAGATCATTCGCATTCTTGAAGCGGAAGAGAAACGTTTCGGTCGTACGATAGAGCAAGGTCTCGCGCATCTCAAAGAGGCCGTTGAGGCGGAACGAGGGAAAGGGTCTGACACTTTGCCTGGATCAGTCTGTTTCCTTTTGCATGACACGTATGGTTTCCCGATTGAGCTCACGGTTGAGATCGCCTCTGAAGATGAGCTGAAGGTCGATATGGAAGAGTTTTCGCGCCTGATGAACGAACAGCGTGAACGCGCTCGAAAAGATTTTCTAGAAAAGACATCGACGGCTTGGGGCGCGATTGCGTTGCCCGATCATATCCGCACGCTTGAACCGACGCCTTTCTATGGGTATGATCGTCTCGATGCGGAAGTGAAACTCTTGCATATTCTGAAACTATCGGAGTCAGATCGCGCTTTCGTGGAAATAGACAGCGCCTCTGAAGGTGAAGAGATTGTCATCATCACTGATGGATCGCCTTTTTATTCGCTAGGCGGTGGGCAGACGAGTGACCAAGGTATGGCCATTCAAGGTGAAACGCAGGTCGATATTCTTACAGCAGAATTATCCGGCGATGGCATCGTCCTGCACAAAGCGCTTGTGAAGGCGGGGACGCTTCATGCCGGACGTGATCTCGTGCTCCGAGTCGATAAAGACTTGAGGCTTGCGACGGCGAGAAACCACACGGCGACTCACTTGCTTCACGCCGCTTTGCATCGCGTTCTCGGACAAGGAACGAATCAGAAAGGTTCGCTCGTTTCACCGGAGCGCCTTCGTTTTGATTTTCAGCACGACGGCCCTGTCTCTTACGAAAAACTACGTGAGATCGAAGCGCTCGTCAATCGTAAAATTGTCGAAGATATGCCGGTTGTGACAGAGATCATGGGAATCGAAGAGGCTAAAACGAAGGGGGCGACGGCGTTGTTTGGTGAAAAATACGCCGATCAAGTACGAGTCGTTTCGAGTGGCGATTGGTCGTGTGAACTCTGTGGCGGCACTCACTTAAAATCGACAGGGGAGATATTGCTCTTCCGTCTGCTATCGGAAAGCGGTATCGCCGCCGGTATACGCCGTATTGAAGCCGTCACAGGTGAAGGCGCGATGGCGGAAACATTTCACGATGCTTTCGTCCTAAAGCAGATTTCTGAACGCTTGCGAGTTCATCGTGATGAGATCGTCACGCGTCTCGATTCTTTAGAAGAGCGAGTTCGTTCGCAACAAGATGAGATTAAACGGCTTCAGCGAGAAAAACTAAGCGAGTCTGTTTCCGACATGGTTTCCGATGAACGTGATATCGGTCCTTTCAAATCATTGATGACCGTTTTACCGAGTTGCGATGCGGAGGCGCTTCGCGAAGCCGGTGACCGTTTCCGCGATAAAATCGGAGAAGACGCCGTCATACTTCTCGCGTCTGAATCGGATAACAAAGTTTTATGGCTGGCGATGGCCGGCGCGAACGCTATCACGAATGGTGCGAAATCGGGCGATCTCGTTCGAATCGCCGCCAAAATGACGGGCGGCGGAGGTGGCGGGCGCCCTGATATGGCTCAAGCCGGCGGGCACGATGTCAGCAAGATAGAAGAAGCGATGGACGCCGTACGCGATCATTTAGCGTCCATTTCATAAGAGAGGAGACTCGTTGTGGAACATTGTGTGTTTTGTAAAATTATCAAAGGAGAGATCCCGTCGACGAAGATTTATGAAGACGAGCACGTCTTGGCATTTAAAGATCTCCATCCCGTCTCTCCCGTTCATGTGTTGATTGTCCCGAAAAATCATTTTGACAATCTTCACATCATGTCCTCTGAGGAAGAGGGACTTGACGCGTTGCGGTATATTTATCAGGCATTACCTGAAATTGTTCGCTTGGTCGGACTCGAAGAAAAAGGTTTTCGTTTGATCAATAATTGCGGTGCGGCAGCCGGACAGTCTGTGATGCACACACATTTTCACCTGATTGGCGGACGGCCGTTGGGAATGAAGATCATTTAATTGAGAGAAATATCGACTTCGCTTTCACACGTGTTAGTTGCCGATAGGAAGCGTTGCGAAGAAGCCTAACCGACAAGTTAAGTATATTTTCTGATAAGAAAAAGAGCCGCTGATCGAATAGGCGGCTCTTTTTATATCTACAATCTTCGATTAAAATCGACCATTAGCTATGAGTGTTATTGGGAGGTTGCTTGTTGATCTCCATCGCTTGTAACAGCCTTCTAATCTTCGTTGTCGGGTCGAGCAATGATGAAAGCGACGCATTATGATTGAGAGCGTCGATGATCAAGGCGACAAATCTCGACGCGTTGACATCTTTATACCATTTCGCCGCCAACAACTCAGGTGATCGATAGATCAAATTCGTACAGAATACAGCGTCGATAATACCTTCATCATATGCTTTGTTAAATGAGTCGAGCCCATCAGTAAAAAGTCCGAATGTCGCGGCGCAGAAGATTCGTCGAGCATGGCTGGCTTTGAGTGTTCTCGCGATATCGAGCATCGACTCACCCGACGAAATCATATCATCGACGATCATGACATCGCGTCCGTCGACAGGGTCTCCTAAGAATTCATGGGCGATGATCGGGTTACGCCCGTTCTTGACAACAGTATAATCGCGTCTTTTATAGAATGTTCCAAGCGGTAAGCCAAGAACGGAAGCGTAGTACATCGTGCGGAAGATAGCGCCTTCATCAGGGCTGATCATCACCATTTCTCGGTTATTGAAATCCATATCGGGATAGGCACGGATTAGTCTTTCGAGCACTTGATATGTCGTTGGAACGTTTTCAAAACCAGAAGTCGGAACGGCGTTTGCCACTCTGTCATCGTGAGCGTCAAAGGTGATGAAATTGTCGACGCCCAATTGATCGAGTTCCTCGAGCATGTGGGCGCAGTCGAGAGATTCACGCGCGTTGCGGCGATGCTGTCTGCCTTCATAGAGGTAGGGCATGATGACATTGACGCGTCTGGCTTTGCCCGACGCGGCCAAAATGATACGCTTCAGATCTTGATAGTGATCGTCGGGGCTCATCATATTCAGCTGACCGCGCATTTTGTAAGTCACGGAATAATTCGTCACATCGCAAATGATATAGAGGTCGTGTCCGCGAACAGTACGCTCAATCACGGCTTTTCCTTCGCCCGAAGAGAAGCGGAAGGTGTTGACGGGGATGTGAAAGTCATCGCGCATAAATCCCGGGCTGATATTATCAGGGATTTCCTCGTCGAGATAAGCTCTCCTTCGATCAACTAACGCTCTGTTGATCTCCTTGGAAAGCGCTTGCGCGCCTCTCATGGCGATGATTCCGACCGGTGCGAGCGGCGCCATAGGGTTGTCGCCATACTGATCGTATTTATAGTAATTACTTTCGTTTCTGCTCGATACTCTTCCAACATCTTGTGGTGTCATAAATATCTCCTGTTTTTAGGCTTATTTTCCGAGATCGGAAAAACTCAATTGGCGATCAAAACTCTCGTCTGAATGGCCGAGTGACTCGAGAAGCGCGTCAATGCGTTCCGCCGGTGCCATGAGACGCGACAGCGAAGCGTCGTGGTTAAGCGCGGAAATCAACAGCGCGAGATCATCGGCCATTGGAATGTCTGTGTACCATGGGGAAGAGAGAACTTCCGGCGGTCTATACGCCATATCGGTAGAAAAGACGCGTTCGATAATGCCACTTTCCCACGCTTGGCGTAACCTTCCTATTCCTTCCGTAAACTGGGCGAACGACGCTGTGCAGAAAACTCTTTTTGCGCCTTTCGATTTTAATAAACTCGCGCAATCGATAAAGTCATTGCCGCTGTCGAGTAAATCAGCCACGATGATAATGTCTTTTCCTTCGACATTATCGCCAAGAAAAGTTCTTGATGTCGACATCGAAAGCTCTTCATTGATGTATTTGAAATCACGCCTGAGATAGAAGATGCCAAGCGGTAACTTCATCGCCGACGCGTAGAAAATCGATCGGCTGATATTCGCTTCATCGGGGCTCACAATCATCATATGTTCGCGGTCGACACGAAGGTCGGGGATTGTTTGAAGAATTGTTCGAATGCTCTGGTATGAGGTTGGGAACGACTCAAAATTTGAACGAGGAACGGCGTTCGCCACGCGCGAATCATGTGCGTCAAACGTGATAAAATTATCAATCCCAAGATCAAAGAGAGATCTCAACATCGCGCCGCAGTCGAGCGATTCACGATCTGATTTTCTAAATCGGCGACCTTCATAGAGAAATGGCATGATAACGTGAATCCGCGTCGCGGAGTC
>CAZBOM010000031.1:8700-13129 GCA_964493375.1 uncultured Mageeibacillus sp.
AATCAACCGCGTCAAATCAAGAAAATGCTCATCAGGTGTCATGTAGACATCGTCACCGTAACGCTTGTAATACGTCCCGTAATTAAGGACATCCGTCAGAATAAACAAGTCGTGGCCTCTGACTGAATCGATGACGCGTGCCTTACCTTCCCCAGAACTAAAACGCGTCAGATCAACTCGAACGCGGTAATCGTTGCGAACATATCCGGGGATATTAAGAATTTCAGGGTTCACTTTTGCCAGCGCGCGACGACGCGAACTCAATTGGTGATTAATGCGTTCGGCGAGAGGCGGGTCAAGCTGGTGAACAATGAGGGCAATGGGGCCATTGGACTCAAGTTCCGGTTCATCGCCAAAGAGATTCTTGACAGATTGGTCAGCAGGGAAAGTGAGATTTTGCATGTACAACCCTCCAATGTGTATAGTATAGCAGAATAGATAGTAGGTGTTACGTTATGACAAACGCATCCGGCAAAAAGAAAAAGTCTAAATCTCAAGGGTATATCGCCGCGGCGCATGCGCGACAGTTTCCCGCTCCATCACGTCATGAAGTCGCCTTTGCGGGGCGGTCTAATGTCGGGAAATCAACGCTTGTCAATGCGTTGAGTAAAAGAAAAAACCTCGCGCGGACAAGCAAGACACCGGGGAAGACGAGACTCGTATTCTTTTATGAGACAGATCGAGAAGATCTCTATTTCGTCGATCTTCCGGGGTATGGATATGCGAAGGCTTCTCGCGATGCTTTGTCATCATTTTCACGCGTCACGGATGATTACTTCAAGTCTGGCCGACCTGTTGAGCTCGTGCTTTTACTCATCGACATACGGCGCGGGTTTGGTGACCTTGACCTGCAAATGCTTGACTATCTCTGCCATTTCGGCATTCCTTGGCAAGTCGTGTTGACGAAATCGGACAAACTTTCGCGTCAAGCGATCGTTAAGGCTGAGCGCGAGGCGATGGTTGTCATCGAAAAATTTGCCGCTGAAAACGGACAAATGGCTTATCCGCCCATTTCTATTGCGGCCGGCGTCAGTCCGAGAGATGCTGCCATACAATCTCTCGAAAAACGTATTGTCGAAATCATCAAGGATCGCTAAATAAACGTTTCCCATTAAATTTTTAAGCCGCTTGAACCATCATTTTGACCGCGAATCGTAGCTGTTGAACGGTAACTCCTATTATTGGATTTATCTTTCATTATCAGAATATTGATATGGAATCGTGTGCCCACTCAATCCGCGCTGAACGCTTTTATCAAATCCGTTATATAGCGTTGCTTTTCTTTATCGTTCTTGTGCTTTCCTATACGCTAACCGTCAGGACACTGATTCGTTGGGAGCGATCCTTTTCTGTTGGTAAAAAATCATTTTCAGGTGTTGTTGTTGATGCGGGTATAGGAACGCCGGGGAACCTTGAAAAAGGGCGATGGCAGACTGTTCGGCTAAACGATGGCATTCCCGCTCTCATGTGGATGAAAGTAGCCGCAAGATTAGGGGACAAAGTCGAAGGCGTTGCTACATTCAGAGTTGGAGAGGGGATGAGAAATCCTGGCGGTTTTTCGAGTCGTTCATGGTTATGGTCAAAAGGTGTCGCATTTTCCGCTTCGCCCACTGTTTGCAAAATAACGTCAATCGATTCTTTTTTGTTGAAATTAAGGCGTATCCCCGATCAATGGCGAGATAAAGTGCGCGCTAGTTTCACTTCTTTTTGGGAGTCTTCGGAAGGGGGAGCTCTCTTGGCTTCATTGACATTAGGAGACTCAAGTCAATTGAGCGAGCTTGACAAATATCATCTTCGTTTTTCCGGACTATCTCATTTGACGAGCGTGTCGGGAACTCATCTGTATTTTTTCTTGTCGCCTTTTTATTTCATCTCTAACAACAGGCATTGGTCAAATCGATCGAAGAAAATCATTTTGATTATTCTCATGATGATACCCGGCGTGTTGTGCGGATGGAAAAGTGGTATCGCGAGAGCTTCATTGACGATTCTCGCGCTACAAATGGATACTCTCTTCAGGAAAAGGCGAGATCCTGTCAATGTTCTGTTCTTTGTCGCGACGTGTCTCATGCTCATGGATCCATTTTGTGTTTGGGGACAATCGTTCTGGATGAGCTTATCGGCCGCCGGCGCGATCAGCTTTACATCATATTTCGTCAGGTATCACATCAAATCTCCAAAAGAAAATCTAGTGAAGCGTGACGTGGAAACTATAGAAAGATTGCAGTTGAAAGAAAAAATATCGAATTATCTACCAAGGTTAAAACAATATCTCAAGCGCATGTTGATTTTCACAACGGCCGCTCAATTGTCGATATTTCCGTATACGTTGATGACATCTGCCGGACTACAGATCCTCTCTCCCTTGTTGAACTTGGTCGCCATACCATTGGCATCCGTTCTGACAGCTATTTCTTACTTGGTTATTCTGATCCTGTCACTGTTTCCGCATGGGCATTTGTTGGCTGATCGGCTTGGAGCTGTTTTCTCAACGGTACTCAACCCGGGGGCAACCATTTTGATGTGGTTGTCTCGTCAAGCGGCGTCTATCAAAGGGGCATTTGTCTCAATGAGAAACGTCAGTCTCTTTGTACTATTTATCTGCATCTGTTTCCTTGCGATAAACAGAAAGAAGTCTTTCACGAAAGCGAGACAGTTTGCCGCCGTGGCGTTAAGTGTGCTACTTATTAGCGCGACTGTCTATTTTTCATGTAAGTCACAGCCATGGCGCGTGTTTTTTCTCGATGTCGATCAAGGTGATGCGACGCTGATTGTATCTCCTAATGGTCGCACATGTCTTATTGACGGTGGTGATCGCGGACATGGTTTTAAAACGATCATACCTGTCATAAGGATGTATTCGCTTCACGCCATTGATCTCGCGATCGTCACTCATGCTCACAGTGATCACGCATCAGGCATCTTGGAGCTTCTTGAATGCGGGATGATAGATCGCATTTGCATGCCCGTCGAGCCTTCGCAAAACGCGCGCGTCAAACATGATAAGGCGTGGGAAAGTGATCTAACAGAAATGATCAAAGATACATCGAATAGATATAGTATTCCATGTTCGCCACTTAAATGCGGCGATCAATTGGACATCGGTGATATTAGAATCGATATCTTGAATCCTGAGAAGAATCGTAACAATCGAGACTTAAATGATGATTCACTTGTTTTGCGGATGACGCTGGGAGATATCACGATTCTCTTCACCGGCGATTTGACGAAAGAAGGAGAGCGTTCTCTGATAGAGAAACAAAGAGATTTGTCGGCCGATATACTCCATGTGCCTCATCACGGGTCGAAGAGTTCCAGCACAAAAGCTTTTCTGGAAGCTGTTTCACCTCGCGTATCGGTCTTATCCGTGGGTCGAGATAACCGTTTTTCACATCCTCACGCGAGCGTTCTCGATCGGTTAAATGATATTGAGACAGAGATCTTTCGAACCGATCTGTCAGGAGCTATTTTCTTGATCATCCGAGAAGGAAAGGGTACGATAACAGAGTGGGTAACACCATAAGCGGGAGGATTGTCGTCATGAGGCCTATACTCAACAAACATATAGATTTCAACGAATTCATGGCCGACCTTTCACGCGCGGTTGATCGCCCCGCCTATGTGCTCTGCGGCGATGAGAAATATCTGATTCAACAGATTCGAAACAAATTGATCGATGAGCTCGTGACCCCCGCCGCTAAATCGCTTGATGAAGTCTCTATTGTCGGTGATGGGAGCGTTCGCTCTGTTGATTGGAAACGAGTGCTCGCCGAGATTGCCACACCACCATTTCTATCAACAAAAAAAGTGATTACGCTTGCGCAAACAGGTCTATTTTCATCTTCTTTTGGATCAAATCATGAAGCGGAGGAGATCAAGGAAGCTTTGACGAATATTCCCGAATCATGCTGTTTGATTTTCTCCGAAGACACCGTCGTTTACAATAACAGCATCCTAAAGCGGATGCGCGAGGCGGGAGCGATATCAGGTAAGTTCGATAAACAAACATTAACTGATCTCACTCGCTGGGTTTCGGGGCTATGTAGCCGAGAAAAACTGCGAATCACAAAGGAAGCGGCTGAATCGCTTATTTTACGATGCGAGTCGTCAATGACCGATATACTTAATGAGCTATCGACTGTTTTCCTTTATTACCAATTCACAGGTAAAACGGATATCCATCTTGAAGATATCGATTATCTCTGTCGTGAAGATATGACAGGCAAAATATTTGACCTGACAGATGCTATCGCTGAAAAACGAATGGACGACGCGCTTCGTATGATCGATGTGTTTCAAGCTAGGAGAGAGGCGCCACTCTTTATCTTAACGATGTTGGCTCGACAGTCGAGAGATCTGATGATCGCAAAAGAGAGCGGTCGTGTTGAAGGTGTCATTGACAGCGGTTTGACGACAAGTAAGTTTTACG
>CAZBOM010000032.1:0-590 GCA_964493375.1 uncultured Mageeibacillus sp.
TTTGAGATCAGTTGATCAGAAACAGCCGGATAGACGACAAGTGAATCGTCGGCGTCTATTTTACTCGATGCCCGATCAGCCTCTTCTTCCGCCGTTCCTAGCGGCCTAATGCTCCCTGTTCTCGATGGGCGAATGACGCTCATGACGAGAGCCCTTTTACCGACAAGACTATCACTGTTTTTTGCCATCGAAGAACGGACTTTTTTTTCAAGCACTCGACGAATGACAGTCAAAATAATTGCCAACGCTGCCAGCGCCGCTAAGATGGAAAAAAATATATAGAGAAGTCTGCTGATCTCCGATGGCGTCATATCTCAAACCTTATCCATATGTTCGGATGTATCCGAGTTCTTCCATCGTCAATTCACCGCGTGCGACCACTTGATCGCGCAAAAGCTTGTACGTCTCCGCCCATGTCGACTCATAATATGGGAGCAAGAGAAAAACGCCGATTCCAGGAAAGACAATACACATGGCTGCCAACAGAAACCAGCCGATGAATGACAAATCAAGGACGAACAATTCCAACAGACGCCCTTTTGTCATTTGCTTTGATAATGACAGTGCGCGCCTCGCTCCAATCGAAGCGT
>CAZBOM010000032.1:600-2885 GCA_964493375.1 uncultured Mageeibacillus sp.
GCGTTGTCAGCTAGTATGTACTCAGTCATTTGATACTGATATTTTTTGGAAACAACAACGATTAAGAAAAATAACATAACCGCCAAAGCGCCGATAATGACGTTCGTGGAAAAAATATATTCCGGCAATTTATATACTTCGATCACCTTTGTTATTAATTCGGGGGTGATCGCGACGTCTCTTGTACGCACAAACAAATCAAACAACAAAACTAAAGGAACAAGAATGACGGCGTTCGCAAGCAGGATAGGGATCGACCAGATGAATAGCCAGAAAGATTTCCAAAGTGTACCTCGCAAGACTCCACCATATTGACCTTGCTTAAATGTCGAGAACATAAGCCCCATCGAAGGCGTTAATTGCGGTTGTGACGATCGCAAGAACCAGCGTTTCATCCCTACGCCGACGATATTACCCACAAGAATCAAATAAAGAGGCAATGCAATTAAAAACATGACTGCCAACACAATAAGTAGCGTGTGGTTGGTCCACAAATTGTAGAGAATTTCTTGAAAGTAACGCAATGCTTTATCGGTATCGTTCGGGGCAAATCGTCCTGTTACGTGCATTTGACGTAAAGGATTAAGCATCGCGTCAAATGAAAACGTAAACGTGATGATTGGTACAAGAAGCCCAGAGAAAATGCCGACGATCATCTGTGTCACAAGGACGACGCCGAGGGCTGTGCTATAACTCCCCTTGAGATTTGCTTTCGCATTTTTCTTAAGGGCTTGTCGATCAAAATACTTCTGTTCGATCATCTGTTTCATCCTCTTGTGGGCATGCTAGGCGGCTCCCATTCTCCCAACTGAATTGATAACAACCGCTGCTGTCTGTCATGCTGTCTCCCGTTCGTTTGAGAGGCTCACTGCCATCAGTCGCGATATCGACGGTGACTGTTTTCGCGTCCGCGATCGCTCTCGACAACCAAAGGTCGGCCAGTGTATCTTCTATGCGGCGTTGAATCAACCTTCGCAGTGGTCGCGCTCCGAAACTGGGGTCGTAACCGTCTCTTGCCAACGCATCACGAGCATCATCTGTCACTTCAAGCGTTATGCCGCGTCGTTCGAGGTCACGAGCCGGTTCTTTCAGCATTAGGTCGACAATTTTTCTGATCTGTTCTTTTGATAATTCATGGAAAATAATAATCTCATCGATTCTATTCAAGAATTCCGGCCTGAATAAATCTTTTAACACGGTATCGACGCGTTCTTCCATCGCTTGGTGACCGTGTGATCCAAAACCGATTCCATGCGACTTCAGTGTCGTTCCGGCATTCGATGTCATAACGATAATCGCATTCTCGAAATTGACCACGCGGCCATGACTGTCCGTCAAACGACCATCATCGAGAATTTGGAGAAGCATATTGTAGACGTCAGCGTGTGCTTTTTCTATCTCATCAAAAAGGACGACGCTATATGGTCTGCGCCTGATTTTTTCCGTCAGTTGACCTCCCTCATCGTATCCGATGTAACCGGGTGGTGACCCGATTAGTTTGCTGACGGTATGTGCTTCCATGAACTCCGACATATCGAGGCGAATCAAGTTATCGTCAGAATCAAACATGACTTCCGCTAACGTTTTGACGAGTTCTGTCTTTCCGACACCCGTCGGTCCGACAAACAGGAACGACGCAGGTTTGTGCTTTTGCGAGAATCCGGCTCTCGAACGTCTGACGGCGCGAGCGAGCGCTCCGATCGCCTCTTCTTGGCCGATAACGCGTTTATGTAGTTTATCCTCGAGATTGACGAGTCTCTCTGTCTCCGATTCCGTCAACCGTTGTACGGGAATCCCCGTCCACATCTCAACGACACCGGCGATATCTTGATCCGATATCTCAACCGGTTGACAAACTTGCTCGACTTCCGCGATCTCATCCAGTATACGCATCAATTCTGAGCGGATGTTCGCTTGTGTCTCGTATAGTGGCAAGGCATCGTCTTGCGACGCATGCTCGGCGATTTCTCGTTCATTCTCCGCTTGCAGTTCTTCAAGATCCAGTCGTCGATCATTCAGTTTTTTTAATTCGGTTAGACACTCCGAATCGAGATTTTGTCTCGACCCTGCCTCATCAATCAAATCGATCGACTTATCGGGTTGGAAACGATCCATAATATAGCGGCTCGAAAGGCGAACAGCCGTCTCCAAAACGGGAGTCGGATAAATGACATGGTGATGTTTCTCGTAGTAGTCTTTGACACCTAAGAGAATTTGCAATGTGTCTTCAGGCGTCGGTTCTTCAATCATGACTTTCTGGAAGCGACGTTCCAGCGCGGAGTCTT
>CAZBOM010000032.1:2895-3146 GCA_964493375.1 uncultured Mageeibacillus sp.
TCGATAAAGCGTCGGTATTCGTCAAGTGTTGTCGAGCCGATGACCTTAATTTCACCGCGAGCCAAAGCCGGCTTGAGAATGTTCGCTGCGTTCATCGCCCCTTCCGCATCGCCGGCGCCCATAATATTATGAAGCTCGTCAATGACAAGAATGACGTTACCTGAGCGGCGCGCATCATCGACGACGCCTTTCATACGGCTTTCAAACTGACCTCTGAACTGTGTGCCGGCAACCATGGCCGTCATATCAAG
>CAZBOM010000032.1:3174-13054 GCA_964493375.1 uncultured Mageeibacillus sp.
ACACTACCTTCGGCGATTCGCACGGCTAGCCCTTCCGCGACGGCCGTTTTACCGACACCGGCTTCTCCGATCAGAGCCGGATTATTTTTCGTCCTGCGATTCAGAATCTGAATCGTTCTCGCGAGCTCCTCATCTCGACCGATAATGCGGTCGATCCTGCCGGCGGCCGCTTCTTCTGTCAAGTTAATCGCGAATTGTTCTAAAAACTTTAGACGGCGCTCTTTTTTGCCACGAGCTCGCTTTCTGTCACTTTGAGTCTTGCGATACGCGGCGATATCGTCAGATTCGCCACCGACATTGGCCGGCATAAGCTCGCCGATAGAGGCGTGCGGACGAAGCGAAGGACGCGATTGTCGATCGTCTTTCTCTTCCTCTCGAGCGTCATCCTCTTGTTCATTTTCCGATATGTTGAACAGTCCGGACTCTTCCCCTGAAAAAGGCATAAGCCCCGGGATATCTCCCGATAAAAGCGCCTTCAACAAATCTTCCGGATTACGCGCGGAAATACCTGCGAGAACTTCGTTCATTCTAGCTGTAATTTCATCGATATTCTCCTCGTTGACACCGGCTTGTTTAAAGAGGTGATCAACACCGGGAAGATCGGAATCGTAGGCGCATTTAAGACAGATCCCTTGCATACGGGATTCTCCGTCTTCTATCTTCGTTGTAAAAACAACAGATTCATTTTTATGACAAATTGAACACTTGCTCATTTTTTTCCGTCCTATCTCAATCTCCACCCTATATGATAGGTGATAAATAGCTTTTATAACAAGCGCTTTCGCTACATTACATTGACTTTAATCGCGAGCCACGGTCGAGAATAAACTGCAGGTAGTGCCCTGTGTAGGACTCGTGATTCAAAGCAACTTCTTCGGGTGTTCCCGTCGCTATGACGCGCCCTCCCGCATCTCCACCTTCCGGGCCTAAGTCGATAATGTAGTCGGCTGTTTTGATGACATCTAGATTATGTTCGATGATGACCACGGTGTTACCGGCTGTCACCAACCTTTGCAATATTCGCGTTAAACGATGAACATCGGATGTATGTAGCCCTGTCGTCGGTTCATCAAGTATGAGCAGCGTACTTCCGGTGCTCCGCTTTGACAGCTCAAAAGCAAGTTTCACGCGCTGAGCCTCACCGCCTGAAAGCTCCGTCGACGATTGGCCGAGCTTGATATAACCGAGACCGACATCCTCAAGCGTTTGAAGCTTTCTATAAATGGAGGGAATATTCTCAAAAACAGATAGCGATTCACTGACTGTGAGATTGAGCACATCACTGATCGACAATCCTTTATATCTCACTTCAAGTGTCTCACGGTTGTAGCGTTTGCCTTGACAGACATCGCATGTGACATAGACATCCGGCAAAAAATGCATCTCAATTTTATTGACGCCATTCCCGGAACAAGCTTCACAACGACCGCCTTTGACATTAAAGCTGAATCGCCCCGGCTTATAACCGCGCTGCTTAGCGGCCGGCATTTCGGCAAATAAATTTCTAATATGATCGAATGTACCTGTATAGGTCGCCGGGTTGGATCTCGGTGTTCTTCCGATCGGCGATTGATCAATCGCAATCACCTTGTCGAGTTTTTCGATGCCTTCTATTCTGTCAAATTTTCCCGCGACGCGTCTCGCGCGATTTAGCTCCGTCTCTAGTTTTTTAAGCAGTATATTGTTGACGAGAGAGCTTTTTCCCGACCCTGAAACACCGGTGACACATGTCATGACGCCGAGCGGAATCGAAACATCAATTGATTTTAAGTTGTTTTCTCGAGCACCATAAATCGTTAAAAATCCTTGATCCGTCGGCCTTCTTAACTCAGGGATAGGAATTGATTGACGACCCGACAAATACTGACCTGTCAAAGAGTTTTCATCCTTGGCGATATCATCCGGTCTGCCTTGCGCGACAATGCGACCGCCGTGGACACCGGCGCCGGGACCAATATCAATAATATGATTCGCTTCCCAGATTGTCTCTTCATCGTGCTCGACGACAATGACGGTATTCCCAAGATCACGCAAGTGTTTGAGTGTCTCGAGAAGGCGCACATTATCGCGCTGATGAAGTCCGATACTCGGCTCATCGAGGACATAGAGCACGCCTGTCAGACCGGAACCAATTTGGGTCGCGAGCCGAATACGCTGAGACTCACCTCCCGACAGTGAACCTGAGGATCGCGCGAGCGTCAAATAATCAAGTCCGACATCCAACAAAAACTGTAAGCGCGCACCGACCTCTTGCATAATGGGGCGCGCGATGTCGGCTTGACCGCCCGGAAACTTGATTGATGTTAAAAATCGGTGTGCTTCTCCGATCGACAAGTGTGTCACTTCATCGATATTTTTTCCGCCACATGTAACGGCGAGAACTTCTGGTCGTAATCGCGCCCCATGGCAAACGGGACAAGGCGTTTCCAGCATAAAACGCGTATAATAATCCTTCATATCGGCAGAGCTCGTCTCGTTGTATCGACGCTCTATCGATGGGATCAGACCATCCCACGTTGTGTGGTAAGGTTTTCCTTTATTGTATTTCGTTCGACTTGTATCGACGATGATTGTCTCCTTATTATTCCCAAACAACACAATATCTTGAGCTTTTTTCGGAAGATCTTTCCAAGGTGTATCGAGAGAAAAGTCGTATTTTTTCGCTAAAGCCTCGACATGACAATAAGTCCAACTTGTCGGATCTGTGAAATGAAATCCCATCACTTGAATCGCGCCGCTATTAAGCGACTTGCTCGGTTCTTCAACGATAAGCTCAGGGACAAAGTGCGAACGATTCCCGAGTCCCGTGCATTCAGGGCATGCACCATACGGGTTGTTAAAACTGAACATGCGAGGCGTTAGCTCGCTGAGGCTAATCTCGCATTCGGTACAGGCGAGCTTCTGTGAAAAAACTTGCTCACTTACCAGATACTCAGCCTTATCCGGATCGTCATGCTTATCGGATCGTTCTTCAAATCGCACGACGACAATATCACCCGCAAGCTCAGAAGCTGTTTCGAGCGAATCAGCCAACCGATTCTCCATGCCTTCGCGTCTCACGAGCCTATCGACGATCACTTCAATGGTGTGCTTTTTTCTGGGAGCGAGATCGATATCGGACGACAAGTCGATTTGCTCCCCGTCGATACGAACACGCACATACCCCTGTGCTCGCAAACGCTCAAGCAAACGCACATGTTCGCCTTTCCTTTCGCGAACAATGGGAGCGAGAAGCGTTATTCTCGTCCCGTCAGGTCGAGCCATGATAGCGTCGACCATTTGGTCAATTGTCTGTCGCTCAATCACTTTTCCGCACTGAGGACAATGCGGGACACCGACTCGCGCGTAAAGCAATCGCAAAAAATCGTAGATTTCAGTTGTCGTTCCGACGGTCGATCGAGGATTTTTGCTCGTCGTTTTCTGATCGATCGCGATCGCCGGAGAAAGTCCGTCGATACGATCAACATCAGGTTTTTTCACTTGACCCAAGAATTGTCGAGCATAAGAGGACAAAGACTCGACATAGCGCCTCTGCCCTTCAGCATAAATGGTGTCAAAGGCAAGTGAAGACTTCCCTGAACCAGAAATGCCCGTCAACACGACGAGCTTATTGCGAGGGATTTTAACATCGATATTCTTTAAATTATGTTCACGTGCGCCATACACGGCTATCTCTGATTTCATATTTCAATTTTATCACAGCCATCGTGTACCGAATGTGTCATCATTTCGAATGAATGATGGTTTTCATGATAAGATTTACGCAAGACATTTGAATGACATCTGAAACAACCCGATGATGGTAAAGGAGAGTTCGCGTTGGTTCTCAGTGATCTGCGTATTGGGCAATGCGCGCGTATCGTGCGTGTCAAAGGCGGCGGTGAATTGCGCCGTCGTTTGCTTGACATGGGACTTACGCCCAACACCGTCGTGAAACTTGTGCGTGTTGCGCCGCTCGGCGATCCGATCGAGCTCTGCCTACGCGGGTACAATCTATCGCTTCGCGAGGAAGTCGCGCGCGATATCGAAGTTGAAATGCTCTCTATGGATAACGGGACTTGCGCAAAGTCTTGTATACATCGCGGACCATGCGATTGCAGCAATCGCGCCTCTTCGTCTGATTCATCCGCGTCTGAACCTTCCTATGTTCAATTCTTACAAGGACGCGACAGGCGTTGTTCCTGCCACGAGGAGATGAACTCTCCGTCATCGACTGAGAGAGATGCTTCGAAAGAGAACCATTCCACGAAAGTGAGAAAACGTAGGCGATGGCACAGGAATCGTTGACTTTTGCCTTGATGGGAAACCAAAACTCAGGCAAGACCACCCTGTTCAACCAGTTGACAGGGAGTCACTTGCAAGTCTCAAATTTTCCCGGCGTGACAGTGGAACGAAAATCAGGACGTTTGCGTGATTATCCCGATTCTGAGGTCGTTGATCTGCCCGGCATCTATTCACTCTCGCCTTTTTCAGCTGAGGAAATCATCAGTCGAAATTATTTACTTCAAGAAACACCCGACTGTATTCTCAATGTTGTGGACGCGACCAGCCTTGAGCGCGGGCTATATCTAACGTTGCAGCTGATTGAGCTCGATATCCCAATGACATTAGCACTCAATATGATCGATGAAATGCCGGCACTCGGGCGTCAAGTCAATGTAGATCGACTCTCGGAGGAACTCGGTATCCCGGTAGTCGCTATCTCTGCCAGCCAAAATAAAGGTGTTTCAGAGTTTATGCGTGTCTCCATGGAGACGGCCATTAATAAAACGAAGCCTCTAAAAGCCGATTTATGCAGTGGTTCTGTTCACCGAGCAATTCATGCCATCGCTGTCATGATTGAAGATCACGCTGAAAATGCCGGTGTTACCTCTCGCTTCGCGGCGACAAAACTGATCGAAGGCGACGAACTTTTCATCCCTGAGCTTCGTCTCAATCAAAATGAGCTCGACGCCGTCGAACACATCGTTCTTGAAATGGAACGTGAATTTGAGACCGATCGTCTCGCTGCTCTCGCCGACATGCGATACGCTTTCATTGCCGAGTTGGAATCAAAAGTCTTGCGGTCGAAATACGCTAGCTATGAAGAAGCGCCGTCAGCGACGTTAACGCTTGACCGCGTTTTACTACACCGTTGGCTTGGTATTCCCATTTTTCTCGCGGTCATGGGTGTCGTCTCGTGGGTGTCATTCGGTCCCTTCGGTCAATTTCTCAACGACTCATTCGCAGGCTTTATTACATCGGCAGGGAAATGGGTCGGTCAAGGGATGTCCCAAGCCGGCTTTAACCCTCTCATTCAATCGCTTGTCGTCGATGGTATTTTTCGCGGAGTTGGGAGTGTTGTTTCTTTTCTTCCGATGATTCTCGTGTTGTTTTTCATGCTCTCATTACTGGAAGTGACAGGATACATGGCGCGAGTCGCCTTTATTATGGACCGTCTTATGCGTCAGATCGGCCTATCGGGGGCGAGTATGGTGCCTCTACTGTTAGGGTTTGGTTGTTCTGTCCCCGCCGTCATGGCCACACGAACGCTACCTTCTAAGCGAGACAGGCTTCTCACCGTTTTACTTGTACCTTTTATGAGTTGTTCCGCCAAAGTACCTGTCTACGGGCTGATCGCGGCGGCTATTTTCCCTCGCTATGTGACGATCGTCATGCTCGGACTTTATATCTTGGGTATGGTGCTTTGCGTGATCACGGCTTTGTTTTTGCGGCGCACTGTCTTCCGCGGTGAGGCGTCACCTTTTTTGCTAGAGCTACCACCCTACCGCTTCCCGACCTTCAAAACACTTAGCCGTCTGATTTGGCGTCACGCAAAAGAGTTTATGGTCAGAGCATTTTCCGTCATCTTGCTCGTCACCGTGATCATTTGGTTCCTTGAAACGTATGACTTTCGTTTTTTTCCCGCATCCTCTCCCGATACGAGCATGCTGTCCATTATGGCAAGGGCGATCGCCCCGATCTTTGCGCCATTAGGCTTTGACAGTTGGCCGGCCGTCAGCGCGCTTCTCGCCGGCTTCTCCGCGAAAGAAACGATTATCAGCACGCTCACCGTCGCGACATCAGGTTCCGGTATGACGCTCGCCGATTCGCTTCGTCAGATGTTATCGATCCCGGCCGCCATCTCTTTTCTCGTCTTCATCCTTCTTTACACTCCATGTGCCGCGGCCGTCACCGTCATGCACCGCGAACTCAACATCAAAGGCGGTTTTTTCCTGATTGTTTTGTTCCAGACGATATTTGCTTGGACCATTTCTTTCATTATTTACCAACTTGTGTTGTTGTTTGGTTTGTCGATCCCACTTTTCTTCGCTTCTATCGCGGGCATCATCGCTTTTATTGCTGTGTCACTGTCCCTTATCAATAAGCGAAACAAAAGGCTCGACTCAAGACTCTGATGCCCGTTATTTTGTGCGATAACGGTGTGCATTATTATCACTGTGATACTATGAATTGAACGAGATTTTGGCTAGGAGATCATTGCCATGAAGGCATCCCTATCACATTTTAAAGAGTTTATAAAAAACAAGAGGATAGCCGTCATCGGCGCCGGTATCAGCAATCGACCTCTTATTCGTTGGCTCTATCCTCTAAATAGTGACATCACTGTTTTTGACATGATGGAGAGTGACAACGAACGACTCCTGAAAGTTCAAGAAGACTTACATGGCGACGGCATCAAGCTTAAATGGTCGACAGGCGCTTTGTATCTCGACAAACTTACAGGTTTTGATCTCATATTCAGAACACCAAGAATGAGAACCGATCTCCCTGCGCTCGAACAAGAGCGAAAATGCGGTGCGATTGTCACATCGGAAATAGCGCTTTTCATGGAGCTCTGCCCTGCTCCGATCTATGCCGTTACTGGGAGCGATGGCAAGACGACCACGACAACCTTGATCAGCTTAATCTTGAAAGAAGCAGGCTACCGCGTTTTTACGGGTGGCAATATTGGGACACCTCTTCTCGACCAGATCGCTGACATCAAGTCAACCGATCGCGTTGTTCTCGAACTATCTAGCTTTCAGCTAATGGATACACTCCCCGTCGTCGATCACGCTGTCATCACCAATATCATCCCGAACCATCTCGATTTCCATATCGATTTTCAAGAATACATCGATGCGAAGAAGAATCTTTTTCAAGCGCAGGCTTCCCTCGGCTCATTGACGCTAAACGCGCGCGACAAGGTCTCTGCGCCATTTGTCAGCGAGGCTAAGGGCGAGACGAGATTTTTTAACGCGCCTTCCCATGAAAAATGCGCCACGGCTTGGCAAGAGAATGGCTCTCTTTATCTAAGGCGCTCACGTGACTCTGAAAGCGAATTGATCGTGCGCGAAAGTGATGTTCTCTTGCCGGGACACTTCAATCTTGAGAATCTTTTGGCGGCTGCTATCACCACCGCCCATGATGTTCCCGTTGAAGCCGTCAACGTTGTCGCAAAAACATTCAAAGGAGTGGCGCATCGTATTGAACTTATACGAGAACACAATCATGTTCGCTGGTACAACAGCTCCGTTGACAGTTCTCCTTCAAGGACGATGAAGACTTTAGCCGCTTTTCGCGAAAGATATGAGCAACCTGTTTTGATCGCCGGTGGGCAAGATAAAAACAGCGACTATTCTGGTCTCGGTGAGGCAATCTTGTCGACGACATCGAAGATAATACTGACGGGACAAAATGCTGATCTCATTGAGGGCATCATTCACCTAGAAGCAGAAAAGGCCGGTGTCGACCTCGCGACGATTACTTTAGTTAAAGTCGATAACTATGAGGACGCCGTCGCAGAAGCGTGCAAGCTCGCCAATAGCGGCGGGGCTGTCGTGCTTTCCCCCGCGGGAACGAGTTATGACAAATTTCATCATTTTGAGGAACGCGGAGAATATTTCCGAAAACTCGTCGAAGCATTGTGAGAATTTGAGAAAGAAACTTCATGTGTTGCGGGATAAGAGCGACCGTGCTATAATCCAAAATGTTGCTTATGGCCCCATGGTCAAGTGGTCAAGACGCCGCCCTCTCAAGGCGGAATCAGGAGTTCGACTCTCCTTGGGGTCACCACATTTGCGGAAATGGCGGAAGTGGCAGACGCGCTAGATTCAGGTTCTAGTGATCAATCAGATCATGCAGGTTCAAGTCCTGTTTTCCGCACCAGACGACGATAATCCGAACTAAATCTTCCTGACCGGAGATGAGTTCGGATTTTTCTTTGTGGACTGATCTCAGATTAAACCAACGCTTTTATACGATCTGCGGATCAACGATATTTGACCACTCGGTCTTCTATGAGTTTCCAATTCTCAAAGATGTTGGCGTTACCTTTGATCTCGTAGATCAACAGGCGGCTGGGGTTTGCTTCTGTCTTAATGAGGCGATGATAAAGAAAGCGAATTAACTCACCATCCATCGGGACCTCTAAATATGTTTGCCCGAGTTCTTTGTAAGGGAGCCCCGCTTGTTGATAAACGAACGGGCGAAGGTTGTCTTGCGAAACGGGCGAATGGTTGTACGCCAGAGGCGTCCCCGCTTGGCCGGCAGGTTTGACAAAGAGTCCTGTCACAATCGCTCTATCAAGAGGTTTTGTGTCGTCACGGCGCGAACCGTGGTCGCCGGTGATCACAATCGTGCTCTTTTCGTACAAACCTAATTTTTTCAATTGATCAAGATACTCATAAACAATGTGAAAGCTACCTTTTGTTTGAATGGTCGATCCCGATTCTTTCGCCGGTACCGGTTCGGCCTTTTCATTCATGTTATAAGGCGCATGTGGCCCCTGAAGGTGTATATAGGTAAATTGATTTTCTTTGGTATTGAACGAAAGTTTCTTTTTTCGAAGTTGATCATAAAAGCGCAAATCGTTGGTAACATACGGCGCCGAGTCGGAGTCAGTTGAAACAAGTTGGCTAAACCGATCGGTCGATGTCCAATAAAAAGGCTTGGCTCCTAACGGAGAATAGCGAAAAGCCGACAAACGCATGAATTGCTTTATTGCCGACATTTTGTGAATCTGAATCTTGCTTTCGACGACATTATCAGCCACACCCTTTAGGTCCGAAGCCTTGTCAAAGGTATACCAGGCTTCCATGTAAAGATTGACACCGAATTGATGGTCGCGAAGTCCCGGCAAGAAAGGCGAATGAAGCCAAACATCTTTCAAATAATCTTGTCTCGATCTTTCGAACATGTGGAGTTTACCGGAAAACATGTTAGCCACAGACGGAAAAGTCTGCGAGTAAGTCGACATGTTATTGGTAAATTGTGTAAAGCCATCGAGTCGATCAAAAAACTGAGGTTCTTGCTCTTTCACTTTATCAAGATAACGGTTATCGAGACGATCGAGCACGATGACGATGATATTTTTACCCTTCGATACATCATATATCCCCTTGATCGACAAGCATTCATCTTGTTGTTCATGCGGGATGTCGGTTGAAACATGTAAAACAATCATCGAGATCAATTGAATCACGATGAGAAGACACGAGACGGCTTTTACACCTGTTGACCAAACTCTTTTCTTCAACGCTTTGATGATGAATGGTATCGATAGAATGGCGATCCAAACGAGGGTATTGAGAACGAATTCACCCCCTCGTGCACTCCAATCGATGGTGTCACCTGTTAGCGTCCCAAGATCTTTGTTGAGAATATTGCCTTGAATATACCCCGCAAGGACGACGCCAAATACGAAAGAGACAGTCGCGTCGAACAGACGACCTTTGAGAAGCATTAGTATGCCGAGCGTGATGAGAAAGACAGTAGCCGCGAGCAATAAGACGGGTACGATCAGGAGCTTAAACGGAAAATTAAAAGAATTGATATTTAGCATGTAGAGCTCATACGTACCGAATAGAACAAATGTAAACGTGAAGGCGCCACTGAC
>CAZBOM010000033.1:0-12982 GCA_964493375.1 uncultured Mageeibacillus sp.
GCTTCAACATTTATCAACTACGAATATCGAATCGTAGCCATGATCGCAGCGGTTATCGCTGTTATTCTCGGAGTTCTCATCCATTGGCAGATGGCTGTTTCTTTCGTAATCGGAGCGATTATGAGTGCGACGGCAGGGTTTGTCGGTATGAGAATAGCAACGTACTCAAACGTTCGTGTGACGAACACGGCGGAAAAAACACGTAGCCTCGGTGAAACACTGAAAGTCGCTTATCGTGGTGGTACGGTGATGGGTTTGAGCGTCGGTGGATTCGCCATGCTCGGTATCATCATTGTCTATCTCGTTTTCGGTCAATTAATGGGGCAAATGGACGCGCTTATTTCCGGGAAAGTGGCCGAGAACTGGTGGGGCTTACCGGTGACATTCACCGTGACTCTCTCCGGATATGCGCTTGGTTGCTCTATTATCGCGATGTTCAATCGTGTCGGTGGCGGAATTTATACGAAGGCCGCTGACATGGGTGCCGACCTTGTCGGTAAAACGGAATACCACATCCCTGAAGATGACCCGCGTAACCCCGCGACCATCGCTGACAACGTTGGCGATAACGTCGGTGATGTTGCCGGTCTTGGTTCCGACTTGCTCGAATCATATGTCGGAGCCGTTCTTTCAGCCGTTATCCTCGCGCTCGAAGTTTTCCGCGACGTACACGTTGTTGTAAGTGAGAATCTCGTTCGCGCGATGATCAATTTCCCGCTGATTTTTGCAGCAGGCGGTTTGGTCGCTTGTGTGCTCGGCATTGCCTCACTGTTACTCAAGAAAAAGATTTCTGATAATCCGCACCGCGAACTCAACGTCTCAACATGGATCTCCGCCACTCTAACGATCGTGTTTGGCGTTGTCATGGCATGGCTCTTGTTCTCGAAACTAGATGCGAAAGAACTCGCCGAAGCGCATTTTAGAGTCGGTTGGCTCTCTCCGTTGCTCGCTGCGGCAATGGGTGTTATCAGCGGTATCGTCGTCGGAGTTTTTGCTGAGTATTACACGAGTTACTCATTCAAACCGACAAGGACCATCTCTGAAGCGACGCGCGAAGGTGTTGGATTGACGATCACGGAAGGTATGTCTGTTGGTATGAAATCGACGATGTATCCCAGCATCACTTTGGGTGTTGCCATTCTCGGCGCTTACTTGCTCGCCGGCATGTATGGTGTGGCGATGGCTGCAACCGGTATGCTGTCCTTTGTTGTGACGACCGTCTCTGTTGATACATACGGTCCGATTGCGGATAACGCCGGTGGTATTGCTGAGATGAGCTATCTCGACGAAGAAGTTCGTCAGATCACCGATACGCTCGACGCCGTCGGAAATACGACAGCCGCAATCGGAAAAGGATTTGCGATCGGTTCTGCCGCATTAGCCGCTCTTTCCATGATGACATCGTATTTGTACTCATTTACACCTGCTGACGCTCAACTCGCTTTGAACGCCATCCAGCCTTTGACACTCGTCGGCATGATCGTCGGTGCGGCATTCCCGTGGATGTTCTCCGGTATGTTGATCGACTCTGTGACAAAAACAGCTCGTATCATGGTTGTCGAAGTTCGCCGTCAGTTTAAAGAGATCAAAGGTCTCATCACCGGTGAAGTCCTTCCTGATTACGAAACATGTATTTCCATCGCTTCTAAAGGGGCGTTAAGAGAGATGAGAGTGCCGGCTATCTTGGCCGTTCTCGTTCCTGTCGTCTGTGGCTTTATCTTTGGACCTCTCTTTGTTGCCGGCCTTTTGATCGGAGCAACGCTGTCAGCAATTATGCTCGCGCTCTTTACCGGTAACGTCGGTGGCGCATGGGATAATGCGAAGAAGTTCATCGAGATCGGTGGAGTAAAAGGCATCAAGCGCGATACACCTGAGCACGATGCCGCGATCGTCGGTGATACAGTGGGCGACCCGTTGAAAGATACGGTCGGTCCTTCACTCGATATCCTTATCAAAATCATGTCAGTTGTTTCGCTTGTCATGGTCTCCGTCTTTGCAAAACACAATTTGCTCGACTGGATTCGTTCTTTGTTCAGCTAACAACGAGTTAAAAGTTTAATTGAGAAAGCGGATCTGCTTCTTGCGAGGTAGATCCGCTTTTTATTCTTAAGGGCTAGATGTGAAGCCCTTAAACTTTCAATCTACATAATGGCTTTATCTCTATCCTAGTCATTAGAAAGATTCTTCAACCGGAACTTGGAGTGTCGCATGAATAATTGTTCCGATCCCCAGTCTGCTCGTCACGCTGACATCTCCATCGTATAGGAGAGCGATATGCTTGACGATGGCAAGTCCCAGTCCCGTTCCTTTTGGCTCTTGCGAACGGCTGCGATCGACACGGTAGAAGCGTTCAAAAATTCGACTCTGATCAGGGTCGGGGATGCCTGCCCCGTTATCTTCCACAGAAATAGTAACGCGCGCGATGTTGTCTTTATCGGTGCGCTTGCTAGTATTCACTTCAAAGACAGACCAAGTGACTTTGACAGAACCGTTCGGTCGATTGTACTTGATGCCGTTATCGATCAGATTCATGAATAGCTGTTTGACGCGATCGCGGTTGGCGACGATGCGAAGCGGCCTATCTTGAGATAATTGAAGGGTGACATCTTGTTCAGAGGCGTACGGTTCAAGTTGCGTGATGACTTCTTTCGCGAGATCGGTGAGATCAAACGATTCATCGTTAGTAGAAGTGGGATTCTGTTCAATATCGGAAAGAAATAAAAGATCAGATACAAGTCGTTCTAAGCGCTCGCTCTCGACATCCATCAGTTGTAAGAAACGTTCCGATTGCTCTTGTTTTGTGACGCGACCTGAACGCAAAGTATCAATCATACCGCGTATTGAGGTTAAAGGCGTGCGAAGCTCGTGCGTGACATTTGCGACAAAATCAGAGCGCAGACGAGCGGCTTCTTCCTCAGCCGATCGGTCGTGGAAGAGGATGGCGACACGGTGATCATGCAACGGTGACATGGTCAGGTGGTAGCTTCGAGTTCCCTCCGACGTCGACAGTGATTTCAGTAATTCTCTGTCTTGCGTGTGTCCGCTCAATAGTTCAATCGCGCGTCTTGAGATCTCTTCATCGTGCGTTAATAAAAATAGCGGGTAAGGGTGTTTCACTGGATCAATGAACCGTCTGAATGTTTGCATCCCTCGTTCATTGATAAAGATGACATCGGCTTTTTTATTGACGACGACGATAGGGGATGCAAGGCTTCCGATTACGGCGTCAAGAAAACTCTGTTTCTGTAAGAGCGATGTCTGCTGATCCTCCAATGTGTTTGCCATGCGATTGTATGAAGAGGAGAGTCTCTTGATTTCAGGATACACTTGATGGCTTTCTTCTATTCGTGTCGCGTAATTGCCTGAAGCCAGACTTTCAAATGATTCGGTGATCGTTTCAAGCGGTTTAGAGATCTTCCCGATCGTAAAGGCGAGAATTGCTCCCATGAGGACGACAGACATTAGGCCAATGAGCAGGACATGTGAACGCACCGAGCGAACGGTATTGTCTTCCAGAGCCAAGGGATAGGCAATTCGAATGATCACATCGCTGTCAGCAACAGGGGCGGCATAGTAATAGAGATCGTATTTTAACGTGTTGGAGTAGCGAATTTCTTCGGCCGCGTTTCCGCTCGTTAAAACTTTCTGAATCTCCGGCCGCATCAAATGGCTTTCTAAATCGCGAGCTTCCGAATCGTAGACGACTTCTCCCGACCTCTTAATCAGCGTCACGCGAATGGGGATCTCTCTCGCTTCATAGCGAGAGACGAGTCCGTCGGCGAGACGGTTCCAATCCTTCTCAAAAGCGTACTCTTCTGTTAACCAGTTTGTGATGGCGATCACATGATTTCGCGTCGTCGTTCTGTTCATTTTTCGCGCTTCGCTGATCGCCATCATGGTGGTGGCCAAAATCGCGATGATGAGTACAATAAATACGATAAATGTTATTTTTTTACGCATGGTCAGCCTCCCTTAAGCGGTAGCCAACGCCGTGCACCGTTTCGATGATGTCGGAGTCCAGATTGTTTTCTTCCATTTTTTTTCGTAGGCCGCGGATGTGCACATCGACGGTTCTCGATTCTCCTTCGTAGTCATAACCCCATACGCGAGCGAGTAGGAGATCACGTGAGAGAACAAATCCTGGGTGCTCGAGGAAAAAGATCAGAAGATTGTATTCCATGCGCGTCATGTCAACTTCACTTTCGTTAAACCAGACGCGATGGCGCGTTTCGTTGACGACAATCTCGCCATGATGAATGATGCGCTCTTCTATGACAGGAGGGCGGTTTTTATCTTCCGTTAGCTCAATTCGACCGGCGAGAACAAGGCGTTGATCACTTCTCGCCAGTAAAGCGCTTGTGCGCGCGAGCAATTCGCCCATGCCAAACGGTTTTGTTAAATAGTCGTCAGCGCCTTCATCGAAACCCTTCAGTTTATTTCTCTCGGCCGAAAGCGCCGTAAGCATGAGAAAGGACGAAAGTTCAAAACGCGGATCCTTTCGCAGGCGTCTCAGAATCTCATATCCGTCCATGTCAGGGAGCATAATATCGAGAATAAAGAGCGAGATAAATTGATCGTCCGGGAGCGATGTGAGCCTATCAAACAGCTGTTGGCCACGAGAAAAGGATAGAACTTCGTAGCCGTCACTCTCAAGATTGAACACGAGGAGTTCGCGAATAGAATCATCGTCTTCAACGAGGCAGATCATGTGTTGAGTTTCGTTTTGGTAGTCTGTCGGTTTCATATGATTCCCTATGTTCCCTAGTTTATAACTCGCATGTAAATGATTCATTTTCTGAATTGTTAAGTGTCTCTATATTACTATGATCACTTGATAACTCGTCAGCAGAATCGAGCGCGGCGCTTGGCTCGTCGATAGTATTCTCACTCATCGTTCTTTTATGCTCCGTTACATACGTCCCGCGGAGGTGATAGACAATCCACTCAGCAACATTTTGAGCGTGGTCAGCAGCGCGTTGGAGATGGTTCGCGACGAGAATAAGTTGTACGAGAGCGGGGATAGCACTCGGCTCTTCTTGCATATTCGTGACGATCAGTTTAGAAAGACCTTGCCCGACAAAACCAATGCGATTTCGCGTGCGAATGACATGGTACGCCGTTGCTAAATCGCGCGACACATAAGCGTCGAGCGCTTCATGCAACATATGCGTCACGAGATCACTTACTGTGTGAAAATCAGTCGGAATACGCACAACAATGCCCGAGTCGATGATGGATAGTGTGTTGTTTGCTATATCTTCCGCGTGGTCGGCGATGCGTTCGAGATCGGTGACAAGTTTCATGTTCGCCGTAATATCGCGCAGATCGCTTGCGACAGGTTGTTGTCTCGCGATAAGTCTGACACATGCCTGCGTGATGTCTCGCTCGAGGTCGTCGATAGCGTCATCACCTTGGATGACTTCATGAGCGAGTATCGCGTTGCTTTCGCGCAAGGCTTGTACCGCCTTGCTGATCGCGGTTTCGGCCATAGAACCGAGACGGATCATGTCGCGGTGGATGGATGATAAATCTTCTTGGAATTCGAGTCTGTTAACCATGATGGTACGCTCCTGTTTCTATTTCTATTATGGATGCTTTATCTATTAAATAAATGTTACTTATCCAAATTTCCCCGTGATGTAATCTTCTGTTCGCTTATCTCGAGGATTCTGGAAAATGTCGTCAGTCGGCCCGAACTCAATCATATCGCCTAGGAGAAAGAAAGCCGTTTTGTCGCTGATTCGAGCCGCCTGACTCATGGAGTGTGTGACAATGACGATCGTATATTCATCTTTCAATTGCGTAATCAAATCTTCAATTCGAGCCGTCGCGATAGGATCGAGAGCTGATGTCGGCTCATCCATTAGAATGACATCAGGCTCAAGCGCAATCGCCCGCGCGATGCAAAGGCGCTGCTGTTGTCCGCCCGATAACTGTGTCGCGTCTCTTCGAAGATGATCTTTTACCTCATCCCATAAGGCTGCTTTTTTTAATGACGATTCGACAGCTTCATCGAGTATTTTTTTGTTTCGGACACCCTGACAGACGAGTCCATAAGCGACGTTGTCATAAATGCTTTTTGGAAAAGGGTTCGGTTGCTGGAAGACCATGCCAACATGGGTGCGAAGATCGACAACGTCGACGGAGTCACTGTAGATATTGACGCCATTTCTAAAAATGGAACCTTCAACGCGGCAGTTATCGATGAGATCGTTCATGCGATTAAAGCATCGTAATAGAGTTGATTTACCACAACCGGACGGTCCGATAAAGGCTGTCACTTGGTGCGCCGGCAAATCAAGTGTGATGTTTTTGAGCGCTTGAAAATCGCCGTAGTATAAGTTGACGTCCTCGAGAGCGAACGCAATATCGTCGCGATGCGACACTTGGCATGCTTTTGAAGTAGAGACAACGGCCTCTTTCTTGGGCAATTTGACGCGGTTTTTTAAACTTTGAAATGTCGATGTGGACATTAGGCTTTTCCTTTCTTATCTGTCAATGCAGAAACGACTTTAACAGTCAGATTAAGTACTAAAACAAGGATGAGAATCACAATCGATATAGCGGAGGCGAGTTGGAAGTTCGGGTTTTCGCCCCCCATCAAAACATAGATTTGAACGGCAAGAGATGTCGAACCGGTGTTGGCTTTCGGGAAATCTTGGATCGCTGTGCCCATGGTAAAAATGAGTGCGGCCGATTCACCGATAATACGGCTGACGGCGAGCAAGCAAGCGGAGAAGATGCCGTTTTTCGCAGAAGGCAAGACGACGCGGAAAAGTGTCTCTGTTTGTGTTGCTCCCAGCGCGAGACTCGCTTGTGCGTATGAGGAGGGGACTGACCGCAACGCTTCTTCCGTCTGTCTGATCAAGACAGGCAACAGAAGAACAGCCATCGTTAAACTGCCGAGAATGATACTCTGTCCACCGAGCCCAAAGATTTTGATGATGGGGAAAATAAGTGTGATTCCCATCATACTAAAAATGATAGAAGGGACGCCTGCCAATAATTCGATTGAAGAGCGGACAAACGTCGTAAAGCGCGTCTGCTTCGCGATTGAATGGAGATAGACAGCCGCGAAAATACCGATCGGGAGAGAGAAGACGAGCGATAGTCCGATGAGCATCAGCGTCGCGATGAGCGAGCCGCGTATACCGCCTCCCGGTTCTTTTCCATGAAATTCAGTGATTCTTTCCGCTTGGCTGTCGAGAATGGAGATCCACTCTTGAGGTGTTTGTTGTTTGAGTCGTCCGATCGATTTTTCTTCGCCGGAAGCGTTGAGAAAGACGAGTTTATTGACGCTCATGCCGACGGAGAAGGGGGCTGTATCACCTTGTGTCGGGCCGGCTGTCGAGATTATTCCTTTGCGAAGAGGTGATTGTTCGTCAACCCAGGTGATGGTGTGAACATGGTTCTTTTGTTTATCAATTTCGTCGCGGACGGCGAATCCATATCGGGTGGAAACGATGTCTTCTTCGGTGAGCGATGACGGAGGAGAGAAAGCTGTTTCTGCTCCTGCGTATTCTTGAAAACCGGAAACGATATTGCGCGCGTGATAATTCCCTGAAAGAACAGACCAGTCAAGTAGTTTCCATCCATTAGAGAAGATAAAGACGAGGATGGCGATGAGGACCCATGCTGAGACGCCCGAGGCCAACCATGTGAGCGATTGCATGAGTATATCTTTGATCTTTCGTGTGCGTGTCATGCGATCGCCCCTCCTTTTTTCTCAAGTCTACGTTTAGCCGCGTGTACGAGAAGGTTCATAGAAATGATGACGATCATGAGGATGACACCGACGGAGAAACGAATCTCGTAGTCAAGTCCCGTCGTCTCATGAAGCCCTGTCAACATCGTCGATGTGAGCGTTCTCGTAATATCGAAGGGATTCCAGGAGGGACCCGCGAGCGCGTTGCCGGCGATCATGGAGACGGCCGTCGCTTCACTGAAGGCGCGCCCGAGACCGAGCGTGAACCCTGTGGCGATCGATGAACGAGCGGCGGGAACGATCACCTTAAACGACGTTTGAGTCGGTGTTGCGCCGAGCGCGAGGGAGGCGGAGTCGAGTTGTTTGGGAACGGCGCGCATGCCGGAGACGGCGAGTGTCGTCATCGTGGGGTAAGTCATGATCGCGAGCAGGAGGATGACGGCCAGTGAAGAGTTGCCACCGTACGTTGAGATGCCAAAGGCATGGCCTAAATCACGCACGAGAACGGTGATTTTCCCTGCGGCAAAAACACCGTATACGACGGAGGGGATGGCGGCGAGCGTTTCAACAATGGTCGTCAGCGCGATGCTGACTTTGCCTTTAGCGATTCTTGTGATGAGTATAGCGCTCAAAACAGCTAGGGGAAGCGCCAATAGCCCACCCGCCACAGAAACGAGTAGCGTGTTGATGATGACAAAACCTAACCCGTAGATACCTTGATCCGCCCTCCAACGTGAACCGGTCAGAAAGACTTTGAGGTCGACTCGCTCTGTTTCGCCTCCGATGAAAGGGCGGATGCCTCTCGAAGTGACAAAAATGATGATAAGGATGACCATCATCGCGGCGATTACGCCGGCGATTCTGAACAAGCTTTTAAAAACCATGTCAGTGCGCTGGCGTCGCTTGCGTATTTGGACAAGCTTGACATCTGTCATTCTGTTTTTATCTTCTTTTGTTCCCATACATTTCCAGTTTTCTTAATTTCGAGCAAAGGCAGAGGATATCCTCTGCCCTTGTTAGAAGTCTTTTCGTAAGGTTACTTCCCCACTTTGTCCCATGAGTCAACGGTTCCGGTGAAGATGTTATGGAGGTCATCTTTTGTCACGTTGCTAATCGTGCTGTCTTTGTGAACGACGGCGACGATCGCGTCTTGACAGAAGGTGCCTTCGCGCAAAGCGTCACTGACGGGCTCATTGTCCTTGAATTGGCGAGACGCGAATCCAATATCTGAAGCATTGGGGCCATCTTTTTCCGGTCCGAGAACGCGTTTCCAGCCATCGCCCGAACCCGTTTGCTCGAGTTTGAATTTCACGTTGCCTGCGATACCTTGGAATGATTCGAGAGCGGCGGTGACACATTTTTCGACGGAGGTTGAACCGCCACACACGATTTCGAGAGCGCTGTTGTCTTGGTCCACGATTGGATGGTTGGCTTTCAACTCGCTCCAAGGTTTTCCGGCTTCGACATCGACGATACCGCCGGCAGCGAAAACGACCTCACGGCCTTCTTTTGAGTCAGCCATATAGGCGATAAAGGCTTCGACGATCTGCTTTTTCTCATCGCTCGCATAATCGTTGGCAGCACGAGTGGTGAAGCAGAACGGACGTTTTAGCGCATAGGACTCATCAATGACGTTGGCTTCTGTGGCTTCGACGCCTTCATAGCTCAGTGGCTTCAAGTTGTTTTCCGCAAAATTTGTCGCGAGCGAGACATAGCCGATGCCGTTGATATCTTGCCCGACTTGCTGGGCCATCGCGCCGTTCGAGGCAACTTCATTCGCTTTTTCCGTTAACTTGCCTTTGAATCCGATAACGGCTTCAAATCCTTCGCGTGTACCGGACGAAGCATCGCGTGTGTAGACGTGAATGCTCTGATCTCCGCTCGGAGGATTGTTTTGTTTGGTGTCATCAGGGTTTGTCACCTTAGTTGTGTCAACGGGGTCATTTCCTTTTTTCTGATCGCATGCGGTGACTGTGAAGATCATCGCGAGAGCGAAGATGATAGTCAAGATAGCGGTTAGTCGTGTTTTTGTTTTCATACTTTCTTTTTTCTCCAATAAATTCTTGTTTGTCATTTTTTGACGACTTTATCGTAAAGAGCAGGTATTTTCTGTTGATGTTAAAAATGTAAAATATTTGTAAAGTCGCAAAAAGCATTGATTTGAAAGTGTTTGACAGACATCGACTCCAGAAATAAGCCTGTGAATTTTGTTCAAATAGTGAGAAGAAAAGATCGCTATAATAAGATGTATCACTTTACATATCATTTATGTAAAGCGGCGTTGAGTGTAAATGGCGGATTGAAGGAGCGAGGAGTCGTATGTTCGAGATTCATAGAGCGGTCGTTACAGGTGGGAGTTCCGGAATCGGCATGGAGATTGTTAATCGGCTACTTCATGAGGGATGTGAAGTATTTAGTCTATCGAGGACAGTGCTCGCGCGCGACTGTTTCGATAGGAATGGGACGCTTCATCAAATACCGTGTGATATCACCGATGAGAAATCGCTAGAAGACGCTTTTCATCAAATTGAGGAAATGACTGATTCATTCGATGTCTTGTTTTCAAATGCGGGGTTTGGGATTGCCGGCCCTATTTCTGATACGCCAAAAGATCAAGTGGTTCGCATGTTCGATGTCAACGTCTTTTCAGCCGTTGAAGTCATTCGAAAAAGTGTCCCATATCTCATGAAAAGTAAAGGGCGCATCATTTTTACAAGTTCTGTCGCTGCTGTCGTTTCACTTCCATATCAGAGTTTCTATTCCGCCACAAAATCGAGTCTCAACATGTTGGCACTCGCGCTGAACACAGAGCTCAAATCATTTGGCGTCCGAGCCGTTGCGATCATGCCCGGTGATGCGGCGACATGTTTTACGGCCAACAGAGAGAAGAGCGCTTGTGAGGCACCGCTCTTAGCCGATCGCTGTCAGCGCTCAATCGCGAAAATGGAGCACGATGAGCAGACAGGTGTTCCGCCTGAGATGATCGCCAAGCGGTTTGTTCAAATCGCGAAGAAACGCGCACCGAAACCTCTCTATGGGATTGGCTTTTTCTATCGTTTCGTCTTGTTGTTGTTCAAAATTTTGCCCGTTCGACTTGCCAATTGGGCCGTCAGCTTGCTGTACGGTTAAACTGTCAAATCTGTCGTTAGAACTGTATACTGCTATATGAAATTCATTATATTCGTGTGTTGAGGGAAGAAGCTTGGTTTTTAGTAGCCTGCTATTTGTTTTTTTATTTTTGCCCGGCGTTATCGTGACGTATTATCTCGTTCCGCAGAAATTTGTCAATACGAGAAATATGATCTTACTTGCCTGGAGTATGGCCTTTTATTTTTTTGGCGAGCCTCGATTTATCTTATTTTTGATAGGGTCAATCGTCTTCAATTATGTGATGGGGCTTCTCATGAATGCCCGAAACAAGAAGATTTTGCTCGCCTTGGCAATCTCCGTCAATCTCGGCCTGTTGCTTTATTTTAAATACGCGAATTTCTTTGTCAGAAATGTCAACAGCCTTTTTGGCAGTCAGTTGAATTTGAGCAATATTATCATGCCCATCGGGATCTCGTTTTTTACGTTTCAAGCGCTTAGTTACGTGATCGATGTCTATAGAGATCTAAAACTGAAGCAGAAAAATATTTTCAAGATCGCGCTCTATATTTCCATGTTTCCGCAATTGATCGCCGGACCGATCGTCCGATATGAACATATCAACGAGCAACTCAACAAACGTCAACACACGTGGGAACGTTTTTCTTACGGCATCTGTCGATTTATTCAAGGCTTGGCAAAAAAAGTGTTGCTCGCCAATTCTTTTGCGATGATCGCCGATTATTCATTTGCGCTACAAGGGGAGCTACTCAATGTATCAAACGCGTGGGTTGGGGCGATCGCCTATGCAGCGCAGATTTATTTTGATTTTTCCGGTTATTCCGATATGGCGATAGGGTTAGGTCATTTCTTTGGGTTTAAGTTCCGAGAGAATTTCAATTTGCCGTATTCCGCCATATCGATTACAGATTTTTGGCGTCGCTGGCATATCTCCTTGTCGACTTGGTTTAGAGATTATGTGTATATCCCACTCGGAGGAAATCGAAAAGGGCCGTGGAGACAGATTTTTAACTTGTTGGTCGTCTGGATGTTGACGGGGTTCTGGCATGGAGCGGAATGGAACTTTCTTTTATGGGGACTTTATTATGCGCTCTTGCTCATACTGGAAAAAAACTTCTTAGCGAATATCCTACAAAAATGGCCAAAGTTTGCCAGGCGCCTCTACACGATGTTTTTTGTAACGATCGGTTGGGTGATTTTTCGTACGGAGAATCTCCGGCATTTGCGCGATTACTTGTCGCGCATGTTTGGCGGGTCACTTGCAGCGGACAGCCATCTCCTCTATTTTGTGTTGCAATACGGGATCTTTTTAGCAGGAGGTATCCTGCTTATTATCATCGGCAAAGATCGATTTAAGAAGACGACGATTCTGACGACTGTGGCAGAGCTGTTCCTTGCTTTTTTAGTTGTTCTAAAGTTGCTGGGATCCAGTTATAACCCGTTTATTTATTTTAGGTTCTAGGGGGGTTACTCATGGTGAAAAGACTCTCGATCTTCAGAAGCTTACTTTTTGTATCCATGCTGGTTTTGGTGCCTATCCTAACTTTTGTTTTCGCAAGCGGAAACAGTTTTTTGATTTCTGAAAACCGTATGGCCGTCACTTTGAATAAATTTGAGACATCAGCTTTGCTTGACGGAAGCGCCGGGAAGAATTTTGAGAATTATTTTAACGACAGAGTCTTCGGTCGAGAGGAACTATTAAAGGGTGGCGCGCTCCTCGATATGTATGTGCTCAGAAAACCACGCATCATGGATGTCGCTTTCTCAAAAAACCGTGAGCTTTTACTCGATGAGGTCTCGCTCGGCGAGTACACAGAGAGTCCGCACAACTTAGAAAACGCAATTGAGCACTTAAAGAAAGTCAACGCATACGCTAAACAAAGCGGGGCCACCATGATCAATTTGGCGTTTACACGACAAAGCGTCGCGTTCCACGACTATTATCCAAACTACATGCTCAAGACGCATTTTTATGACAAACAAGTCAGGGAGCGCGCACTGGAATTAATCGCCGACAGTGATATGAAGTTCTTCGATTTTTATGATGACTTTAAAGGAAATCCAGAACATTATTACTATAAAACGGATCACCACCCAAATTTTAATGCGATGATGCATGCGTATGACAAAGTGCTTGAAGTTTTGAAAGAAGAGAATATTCCGTTTACA